>CAZMDV010000475.1:0-2366 GCA_964564875.1 uncultured Salinivenus sp. | reverse complement strand
GGGGGGCCGTAGACAGTCCGCCGAACAGCTTCTGAACGTTCCCGGTTCAGGCTTGGTGAACACGACTCATTCTTGACGACGTCTATGTTTCTTCGGCGCAAGATTCTGGTGGCGGTATCGGGCCTTGCCCTCGGGGCGGTCACTGTCGGGGGCGTCGCTGGGCTCACTCTCTGGTACGTCCAGGCGGCCATCGGGCCCCTCCTCGCCGACGCTCCCACTGCGGCCACACTTCTCCGTCGGAGCCTCTGGCTGGTGGTCGGCACGATGGGAATCGTGGTGGTAGGGGCTGTCGTCGTGGGGCGATGGGTGCTCTCTTCCCTGCAGCGGTCTCTCAACACCCTGCGGGAGGCCATCGAGCAGGTGCGGACAGGGCGGCTCGACGCGCAGGTATCAGTCGACACCGAGGACGAGCTGGGCCAACTGGCCCAATCGCTCAACCGCATGACAACGACCCTCAGCCAGCATACCGTCTCCCGCGACTACCTGCACGCGGTGCTCGACTCGATGGCGGAGCTCCTCTTCGTGGTCGACGACGACGGGCGGATCCGGCACGCGAACGAGGCGGCCACCAAGGCGCTCGGGCGCCCCGCCCGCAAGCTCCGGGGCACCCGCCTCGCCCCTCACTTCGACGCCGATCCGCTGGCCACCGACAGCGATGGGCCCGTCGAGCGGACCCTAACGCCGGACGACGGGCCGTCGTGCCCCGTGCTCGTCTCGCGGGCCACGCTCAAAGGGGCCGCGGCCTCGGAGGGCGCGCTCGTGTGTGTGGCCCAGGACATCTCGGAGCGCAAGGCCGCCGAGGAGAAGCTCCGACGCTCCCTCGACGAGAAAGAGGTCCTGCTCCGCGAGATCCACCACCGGGTCAAAAACAATCTGCAGGTGATTTCGAGCCTGCTCCACGCTCAGGCGCGTGACGTGGACGACCCGTCGGTCCAGGCGCGCTTCGAGGAGACTCGGGAGCGCATCCGCTCCATGGCCACCATCCACGAGCAACTCTACCAGTCGGACGACCTAGCCCGGATCGAGTTTGACACCTACCTGAAGACGCTCCTGAAGGAGCTCTTTCGGTCTCACAGGACCGCCCGGATCGAGCGGTCGTTGGAGGCAGATGCACAGGCCCTCTCCATTGACCAGGCCATCCCGGCCGGCCTCATCGTAAATGAGCTCGTGTCGAACGCTCTCGAACACGCGTTTCCGGGGGAACAGGGGGGTATGGTCTCCGTCGTCTATCGCGTTGAGGCGGAAGAGGCTACGCTCGTCGTCGCGGACGACGGGTGCAGCGCCGAGGCCCTCGACTCGGAGGGCTCGCTTGGCCTTCGCCTAGTGCGTGGTCTCACGCGGCAACTCCGCGGCACCCTGTCCACCGACCTGGAGGCCGGCGTCCGGGTCACGGTTACCTTTCCCGTCAACCCGTCCGAGTAGCCCATGTCGACCGACGCCCGCATTTTGATCGTCGAGGACGAGTTTGCCGTGGCGATGGAGCTTGAGGACCACCTCGACGCCCTCGGCTACACCGTCGTCGACCACGTCATGACTGGGGCCGAGGCGGTCGAGCGCGCAGACGAGACAGGCCCCGACCTGATTCTCATGGACGTCCGCCTGGACGGCCCGATGGATGGCGTGGAGGCGGCGCAGACGATTCGCGAGTCGCACCCCCTCCCGGTCGTCTTCGTCACCGCCTACAGCGACGACGAGACCCTGCAGCGCGCCACCGACACCACGCCGTTCGGGTACATCGTCAAGCCGTTCGACGAGCGCGAGCTGTACGCCGCGGTGGAGGTGGCCCTGCAGACTCACGCCCTTCAGCGCCGCGTGCAGCGGGCCAACGAGGACCTCCGGCAGCTCCTCAACGGACTGCGACAGGGCACCGCCCTCACCGACACGGAGGGCCGCCTTACCTTCCTGAGCGATCCGGCTGCCCGCCTGCTCGATACCACTCCGGACGCTGCCACCGGTGAGCCGTGGACCGAGATGCTCCCCGTCGACGACGAAACGATCGACACCCTCCGGGAACGAATGGCGACCCCGACGGCGGATGAGGATCCTGTGGCCTCTACGATCGGCCATGAGGACGGCTCCTCCTACCGCGTCGAGATTGAGGTCCGCCCGGATCCGCGGGACGCCGACCGACACATTCTCGTGTTTTACGACGTGACGGAGGTCCAGGAACTGCGTCGCATGCTCGACGAGCAGGACCGCTTCCACGATCTCGTGGGCAAGAGCGCCCCCATGCAGGACGCCTACGAGCAGATCCGGTCCGTGGCCGATGTGAAGACGACGGTGCTCATCCAGGGCGAAACCGGCACCGGCAAAGAGCTGGCTGCACGCGCCGTTCACGACGAGAGTCCGCGCGCCGACGGCCCGTT
>CAZMDV010000474.1:0-2367 GCA_964564875.1 uncultured Salinivenus sp. | reverse complement strand
AGAGTCCCCTGTCGTGCTATCGTCACCGCTCGGCTGGTCGTCGGGCAGGGGCGGGTCGACAGGCGTCGTTGTTTGGAGGCGGGCGGTCATGTTTGTCGCCCAGACGCGGAGCTCGGCGTACGAAACCGGCTCTTCGCCTGCGGCTTCAGGCCGCATCGCGTCGATCGTTTCGACGCACCGGCCAAGCAAGCGCCGTGCGGCCTCGGGGCGGCCCTGTCGCAGGCGCACCAGTGCCCGCTCGGCGTCGATTCGCGGTTCAGGGGCCTCAGTGCGGGCCGCGGCCGTGTCGAGCAGGGCTAGAGCCCGGGCGAGGTCCGCCGGGCCGGTGGCCGAGTTGCGCACGGCAATGGCCTTCAGCAGGTACGCCTTCGGCGCGGTCCACTGAGCCTGAATGGTGCGGTCGAGCACCGCGAGGGCAGAGCGGTAGCGCCGCGCCGCAATGTCGATCTCGGCCTCATGCTCGAGGACGGCGGCCATGCGCGTGTCGTACGTCGCGTCGGAGGTGGGGGCCGGGTCTGTGAGGACCGACGCGTCGCCGCCCGCGTTTTCGATGACGGTGGAAAGAGTGGATCGCAGGTTGTCGGGAACCGGGTGGCTATCCAGAAACGAGACGCGATGCGGAGCGCTCCCGGAGGTGGCGGCCCGCCGGGCTTTTTGGAGGGCCGTGAAGAGGGCCGCGGACGGGCGGTCCGCCGACAGGAGCCACCGCTGGGCGAGCCGGTTGGCGGCCGCCTCCTGGTTTTTGCTGTATGCCAGGCCCGCCGCCTTGATGACCCGAGGATCGAGGTACTGGTCGGCGAGGCCGTCCTCAAGACCGTACGCCGCGGTTTCCGGAAGGCCCGCGCCGTCCCCAACGTCCAGGGGCGTGACGGCAGAGGCCACGCCTCCAGCGACTTTTCCCAGCACGCCGAGCAGATTGCGGGTGCGGTTTCGCTTCTGACCGGACTGGTAGCGGGACAGGGCGTGGTCGAGCGTTATGTGGGCGACTTCGTGTGCGAGGAGGGCCTCCAACTCCGCCTCCGTTCTGAGCGTAGTAAGGAGGCCGGTGGTGAGGAGGATCGTCCCGTCGCTGAAGGCAAGCGCATTGGGTGCGCTCGTGCGAAGCACCCGCACCACGAACGTCCCAGGCCGACCCGGCATCATGGGGTTGGGCTGTACGGCCAGCAGCCGGCGCTGAAGGTAGTCCTGCACCTGCAAATTCGTCCAGAAGCCGTTCGCATCGGCAACGAGGCGCTGGTAGCGGTCCGTGAACGTGCTGAGCTGCTGGCGGTCGTCGCGGCCCCAGTCGAGAGTTCCGTCGCCGTCGGCCTCCTCCCGGAGATGGCGGGCCCAGGCCTGCTCCCAAAAGCTCGTGTCGAGGCTGCTCACGTACCGATTCACCCGCGTCATGTCGACTGGCTCCTGCGCTGGCGCCGGTGCCGTAGTCCCTGATGCGTAGAGCAGGCCGGCCACGAGAAGTCCAACAGCGCGATAGGACACGGAAGCAAAGAGATCGGAGCAAAAGCGCAAGACCTCAAACGAACTTGGGGGCATGTGGGGCCGTTCCCCGGATTCGAGCGTCTCCCTGTGCGCCGGCCGTGGTCGCTCAATCGCCCGTATCGACGCCCGTAATGTCGAACCGCGCTCCCCCCGCCCGGCCCTCGGTCACGGACAGGGTCCAGCCGTGGGACTCCACGATCGTCTCCGCGATGCTCAGGCCCAGCCCTGTGCCCTCCTCCCCCGACGAGTAGCCGGCCTCGAACACCTTTTCCCGCTTCTCTTCGGGGATGCCCGGCCCATCGTCTTCCACAAAAAAACCGTCGTCGAGCTCCCCAATCCAGATGCTCACGTCGCCCCCCCCGTGCTCTACGGCGTTGCGGAAGAAGTTCTCCAGCAGCCGCTGGAGCCGACCCGTGTTGGCTTTCACGATTGGGGCGCCCTCCGGCTGGAGGGCGGCCTCGGCCATTTCGACGTGGTCCCAGCACTCCTCGGCCAGGCGCACGAGGTCGCAGTACTCTAGATCCTCGGGGTCGAGGTCGCGTTCGCCCCAGGTAAGGGTGAGCACATCCTCAATGATGGCGTCCATCCGGTCCAGGGCCCGGCTCACGGCCCCCAGGTGACTCGGGGCGGGGTCCTCTTTGGCGAGCTCGAGACGTCCCTGCGCCACGTTCAGGGGATTGCGGAGGTCGTGGCTCACGAGGCTCGCGAAGCTGTCGAGCCGCTCGTTCTGGCGCTCGAGCTGCTCGGTAGCACGGCGTTGCTCGAGCTCGTAGCTGGCCCAATGCGTCATTAGCTCCACGAAGGTCCGCTCCCGCTCGGTGAACGGTTCGTCGCGGGGCTCAGAGGCGGCGAAGCAGAGCGTTCCGTAGAGCTCCCCCTCCACGAGAA
>CAZMDV010000473.1:0-2368 GCA_964564875.1 uncultured Salinivenus sp. | reverse complement strand
TAGTCGATCCGTTTCTGCTGAAAGATCAGGTTGTACTGAGCCCGCACCTGCTGGCTCGCGGCGTCGACGAAGTCACGGATTGCGTTCTGCAGCTCCACAATGTCGGCAGAGCCAAGCTCGTAGCGCTCCTGGGCGGCGGTGCGGGCACGTTCAGCGGCCCGAAGGCGCTTGTCGGCCGTCTCCAACTGCTGCACGGCGTTGCGGTAGTCAAGGTGCGATTGCCGCACCTGCAGGGCCACCTGCTGGCGCTGGTCCTGGAGCTGGTACTTCGCATTTTGCGCCTGCACCTGCGCCTGCTCCACCTGCGCGCTGCGCTGCAGCCGGTCAAAGACTGGGATGCTCAGGGAGAGGGAAAGCCCTCCGCCGCGGTTTACGTCGAGCTGATTGCTAAAATCGTCGCTCACCCCTTGCCCTGGCAGCCCTCGGCTCGACCAGTCTGTCCCGTACCGGCCACTCAGCGAGATGGTGGGGTAGTACGAGGACCGCGCAGACCGGATGCCTTGCTGTGCAGCCCGGCGCTCGGCCTGTGCTGCGCGCAGGTCGAGGCGCTTCTCGAAGGCCTCGTCGACGAGGGCAGACAGGTCGTACTGGGCCGCGCCCGGGGGATCGTCCCCCAAATCGGGCACCTGAAAGTCGTAGGCCTGCCGGGGATTAAGCTGAAGCGTCTGAATAAGCCGCGTCTTGCTCACCTCCAGATCCTGCTTTGTCTGCAGGAGCTGCTGCTCGGCGTCGGCCAGGTCGGCCTCGGCCGTAAACTCGTCCGATCTGGGCCGCGACCCGGCCTCCACAAATTCGCGGATCTGTCGCAGGCGCTTGCGCTGTGCCTCGACCCGCTCCTTTTGTACCCGCACGATCTCGCGGTTCTCCACCAGGGTGATGAACTGGTCCATCACCGTGAACACCACCTCCCGCTGCGTGCGCTTCAGGCTCGTCTGGTCCGCCGTCGCTTGCTCGCGGGCCTCCCGGAGCGAGGACACATTCTCGAACCCATTGAAGAGCGTGACGCTCGATCGCCCAGTGAGGTTGAAGAAGTCCGTCGACTCGGTGGTGAAGTCCCCCGTAACCTGGCTGAAGTTGCGCCCGATGCGCCGGGAAACGTCTGTATCAATGCTGAGGTCGGGGACAAAGTCCATCCACTCGGACCGCACCTGCACGTTGGACTGCCGCGCCTCCGACTGTGCCCGCTTCACGTCGGTGTTCTGATCGAGGGCCGTACGGACGGCCTCGTCAAAGGTGACGCGCACGGTGTCGGACTGCCCCATCGCCTGCGCCTGACTGGCCCGGGGCCCTCCCCCGACGAGGACGCCGAGGACGACCACCGTCCAGATCGCGGTGCACACGGTACGACGAAGCGGAAAGGAGAAGAATGAGAGCATGGCGAGATCTTTCACTTGAAAATTGGACGTGTGCTTACTCATACCGGAGAGACTCGATGGGGTCAACGGAGGCGGCCTTGTACGCCGGGTAGATGCCGAAGACGAGCGCAATCATGCCGACGATGAGGAGGCTCCCCACCGCCCAGCCCCACGGAATGGACGCCCCGATGTCGAAGTAGACCGCCGTCCCGTTCCCGGCGAGCACCCCGAGCGCGATGCCCAGGCCGCCCCCAATCAGGCACAGCAGAAGGGCCTCCAGCAGAAACTGGCCGAGCACGTGCCGCCGCTTAGCCCCCACCGCCTTGCGGATCCCAATCTCCTTGGTCCGCTCGGTCACCGACACCAGCATGATGTTCATGATGCCCACTCCGGCCGCCAACAGCGCAATCGCCCCGATGCCCGCCCCGCCGAGTGTCAGCACCGAGGTAAACTGACTGAAGGTGCTCTGCATCGTCTCGTTGGTCGAGACCTCGAAATTGTTGGGCTCGCCGGGCGGCACGTCCCGGATCACGCGCATGTGCCCGATGATCTGGTTCTTCGCCGCCTGCATCTTGGCCGGGCTCGGGGCACTGACGCTGACCATCGAGATGTCCCGCTGGGGCCGTCCGTAGGACTCAAGGAGATGCGTAATGGGGACGTATATCCGCGCGTCGAAGCTATTGCCGAGGAAATTTCCCTTCGGTTCGAGCACGCCAACCACCTGGTACTCCCCCCCCTCGATCGTTATCCACTTTCCGAGCGGCGTTTGGGCGGGAAAGAGCTCCGACGCAACGTCCGGGGTAATGACCGTTACCGACCGGGCCCGCTGCACGTCGGCCTCTGTGAGCGATCGCCCCTCCCGAAGCTGACGACTAAAGTTCGTGAGCAGGTGCTCGTTCGTCCCGATGACATTGATGTTGCCCTGATCCGTCCGCCGTCCCTCAAACTGCGCCCGCCCGATGTCGAAGAATTCCTGGGGAGCAACCGGGAAGGACACCTGCTTTTCGAGACGC
>CAZMDV010000472.1:0-2373 GCA_964564875.1 uncultured Salinivenus sp. | reverse complement strand
ATCATCTCGAAGGGCATCTCGGCCGACGTGGCGGACAACAGCTACCGCGGCCTGGTGAAGATCGGCAAGAACGCCGACAACGCCCGCAACTTCTCGCAGTGCGACTCGATGCTGCTGGGACCGGACTGTGGCGCGCACACGTACCCCTACATCGAGAGCGCGAACCCTTCGGCCCAGGTGGAGCACGAGGCGACGACCTCGAAGGTCGGTGAGGACCAGATGTTCTACTGTCACCAGCGCGGCCTCGGCGAGGAGGAAGCCCTGAAGCTCATCGTCAACGGCTTCTGCCAGGAGGTCTTGCAGGAGCTTCCCATGGAGTTCGCCGTGGAGGCGAAGGAGCTTCTCGACATCGAACTCGAAGGCAGCGTCGGCTAGTCACCGGTGTGGAAGGGTGGACGTGCGGAAGTGTGGAGGGGGACGATCCCCATGTCTCCGCCTCACGTCTGCCTTTCCTTCTCCTCTCTTCCCTCCTTCCAACCATTCATACTTACATACCCAAACAGCATGGCACTTCTAGAAATCGAAAACCTTCACGTCGGCGTCGAGGACGAGGACGACCTCGTAATTCTGAAGGGCGTGGACCTCACGCTCGACACTGGAGAACTGCATGCCCTCATGGGGCCGAACGGCTCTGGCAAGAGCACGCTCGCGGCGGTGCTCGCGGGCCGCGAGGAGTACGAGGTGCTCCAGGGCGAAATTCGCTACGACGGCGAAGATCTCCTCGAACTCGAGCCCGAAGAGCGCGCCGAAGAGGGCATTTTTCTGGCCTTTCAGTACCCAGTAGAGCTCCCCGGCGTGAGCATGACGAATTTCCTGAAGGAATCGGTCAACGCGGTCCGCGAGGCCCGCGGGCAGGACGAACTCTCCTCCGCTGAGTTCTTGCAGCAGTTGCGTGAGCGTGCCGACATGATGGGCCTCAACGCCGACCTCACGAAGCGTTCGGTCAACGAAGGCTTCTCCGGCGGCGAGAAGAAGCGGAATGAGATCTTCCAGCTTGCCATGCTGGAGCCGCGCCTTGCGGTTCTCGACGAAACCGACTCGGGACTCGACATCGACGCGCTCCAGGACGTGGCCGACGGCGTCAACAAGCTGCGAAATGAGGACCGCGGATTCTTCGTCATTACGCATTATGAGCGCATCCTCCAGTATATCGTCCCCGACCGCGTGCACGTGATGATCGACGGTGAGATTTTGCGCTCCGGCGGCAAGGAACTGGCCCGGCAGCTAGAGGATCGCGGTTACGATTGGGTTCGTGAAGAGGCGGCGGCTACAGCGGCATAAGCCGCACGTTGCGCTTCGGGACCCGCCGAACGGGCGTAGTCTCGGAGGCTCCGCTCCGCTTTCTTCCTCTTCCGTCTCCCTACACCCAACCCCTTGCTGCATCATGACCACCGCACTTGACACAGACGTTCGCCCAGAGGACCGATTCATCTCGGCCTTCAAGGTAAACCACGGACAGGCCCTCAACGGGACAAACGCCTCCATCGCCCAGCAGCGCGAGGACGCGATCGAGCGCTTCGCGCAGCTCGGCATCCCGGACAGCGACCTGGAGGCCTGGAAATACACGAACATCTCGAAGACCATCGACCGGCCCTACACCCTTCCCCTCGCCCCGGAGGCCCCGTCGGTCGACCCAAGCGACATTGCCCCACTTGCGATCGACGCGATGGACGCCCACCGCGTCGTGCTCGTAAACGGCCGCGTCGACGAGTCCCTCTCCGACATTGGCACTCTGCCGTCGGGCGTCGTCGTGAGCAGCCTCGCGCAGGCCGCCGCGGAGCATCCGGACGTCGTCGAAGAGCACTACGGCAAATACGCCGACTTTGAAAACGAGGCGCTGACGGCCCTTAACACGGCTTTCGTGCAGGACGGGGCGTTCGTGTACGTGCCCTCCGGCACCATCATGGAGAAGCCAATCTTTTTCCTCCACGTGACGGCCGGCCAGGAGGATCTCTTTCTGCAGCCCCGCCACCTGTTCGTCGTCGAAGACGGTGCCATTGCCCGCATCGTGGAGACGCAGCACTCGCTCACCGACGCCTATACGTTCACGAACACGGTGAGCGAAGCCTTCGTCGGCGAGCGGGCCAACCTGGAGCACTATCTCGTTCAAGATGAAGGCTTCTCGGCCTCTCAGGTGCACACCCGCGCTGGACAGCAGAAGGACGACAGCGTGTACACGACCAACACGATCACCTTCAGTGGCGAGGTCGTGCGCAACAATGCCACCATCGAGGCCGACGGCTCCTTCTGCGAGTCGAACCTCTACGGCCTCTGCGTGGGCAAGGACGAGATGCACGTGGACAATCATACCCGGATGAACCACGTGCAGCCGGACTGTAACAGCAACGAGCTGTACAAGCACGTCCTCAACGA
>CAZMDV010000471.1:0-2383 GCA_964564875.1 uncultured Salinivenus sp. | reverse complement strand
CTCACGCATCACTCCTCACGCATCACTCCTCCGCCATCCCGAGCTCCTCCGCCCGGCGCCGCGAGACCCACTTGGCGATAAAGATCGACAGTTCGTAAAGGCCCAGCAGCGGCAGGGCCACGATGATCTGCGAGATCGGGTCCGGCGGGGTCAGAAATGCCGCCACCCCCAGCACCACGATGAGGGCGTACTTGCGGTAGGTCCGCATCGCCTCGGGGGTCAGGATGCCAACCTTCGTCAGAAAGTACACGACCACTGGCAGTTCAAACAGCAGCCCCGTGCCCAGCGTCCAGAACGTCACCATGCTGAAGTAGGTCATGATGTCGAACTGGTTGATGATCTGCTCCGAGAGCGTGTACTGGGCAAAAAACTGAAGGGCCAGGGGGGTGAGGATGAGGTACCCGAACGCCGCGCCGAGCAGAAAAAAGAAGGTGGCAAAGACCGCCGAGAAGCGCATCCCCTTCTTCTCACTGGGGTAGAGGGCCGGCTCGATGAAGCGCCACAGGTAAAAGACCACGACCGGCGAGCCCGCAATGAGCCCCACGACGATGATGGTGCCAACGTCCGCGAAAAACTGGCCAGTGATCGTCCGGTTGAGCAGCTCGAGACTCTCCGGCTCCAGGGCCAGCGCGTCGTACATGAAGAAGTCCGGACGCGTAGGCCCGATGAGGACCTGGTCGACGATCCACTCACTGAAGAATGCACACAGGATAATGGCGGCGAGCACCCCGGACCCGGCTTTAATCAGGGTCCACCGCAGTTCTTCGAGGTGGGCGAGAAACGGCATCACGCCCTGTTCATTGGGGGACGGCTCGCCCGTGGGGGCTCCATCGCCCTGCACCCCGGCATGCGTATCCGTCTGTGAAGGGGGAATCTCCGGCATACGACTACGGCTCTGATACGACGGGACGGGATCGACTCCCTCCGATCACGGTCCTTCACTTCCCACTACCCCCTCCCCAACGCAACCCCCGCAACGCTAAACGCCCAACCCTCGACGCCCAACCCAAAACACAACTACACGCTGTCCGAGCCGCTGCTCGTTCCGTCCTGGAGGTTGAGGTCGAGCAGCGAATCGACCCAGAGCCCTTCGGCCTCAATGCGGGCCTGGCCACTGCTCCACGTGAAGTTGAACAGGGTCAGGAGACCCTCAACCGTAAAGCCGGCGCCGCGCAGGAGGGTGAGGGCTTCGGAGGCGCTCCGGCCGCTGTTGATGATGTCGTCGACCATCACGACCGGCGCGCCGGCGTCGATGGGGCCTTCTACAAGTCGCCGCCGCCCGTGCTCTTTCCGGTCCTCCCGAATGAGCCCGCCCTTGAAGCCATCCCCGTCGTTCACGGACAACACGCTACACACGAGAGGGTGTGCGCCAAAGCCATACCCCACAACTTGGCGGGCGCCGCGCTCCCGCAGGCGCTCGGCGAGCACGTGTCCCACCTCCGTAAACAGCTCCCCGTCCAGGGTGGGCACGCGCGTGTCCAGGAGCCATCCGATGGGCTGACCGCGGGGGTCGGTGATCAGCTCATCTTCGCGGCGCACGAGGGCCCGCCTATAAAGACGACGGCCAATCTCGATGAGCTCGGCTCGGGACGAGGAGCTAAACGTACCGCGGTCCATCGACGGCATGAGATCACATGAAAGTCAACGGTGAGTAGATGAGACGACGGGGCCGGGGGCGCATAACGTTGAAATGTGAACCGCCGGGCGCGCAGATGCGTTCCCTCTCCCTCTTACGCCACGGCAAAGTCGTACAGCGGAAATTGGTCGCACAGGGCGTTGACCTCCCGCTCAACCGCAGTCCGGACCTCTTCGTCCTCCGGGGCCTGAAGCACCCGATCAATCAGGGTCGCCACCCGGGTAAACTCGCCCGGGCCAAAGCCTCGCGTGGTCATGGCCGGGGTGCCCAGGCGCAGCCCACTCGTCACGAACGGGCTCTTGTCGTCGAAGGGCACCATGTTCTTATTGGCCGTAATGCCGGCGTTCTCAAGGGCGGCCTCGGCCTTTTTGCCGGTCAGGCCCTTGTTGCGGAGATCGATGAGGACGAGGTGGTTATCGGTGCCCCCGGACACGAGGTCGTAGCCGCGCTCTTTAAGCTCCGCCCCCATCGCCTTCGCGTTGTCGACGATCTGCTGCGAATAGTCGCGGAAGTCCGGGCGGAGCGCTTCCTTGAACGCAACGGCCTTTGCGGCGATCACGTGCATCAGCGGACCGCCCTGCGTGCCGGGAAAGACGGCCGAGTCGAGCAGCTCGCTCATCTGCTTGGTCCGTCCGCTCTTGCGCGCCGTCTTGCCGAAGGGGTTTTCGTAGTCCTCCCCTACCAGAATCATTCCGCCGCGGGGGCCGCGGAGCGTCTTGTGGGTCGTGGTGGTCACCACGTGGGTGT
>CAZMDV010000470.1:0-2384 GCA_964564875.1 uncultured Salinivenus sp. | reverse complement strand
GGCCGAGGTTCTTCGTCGGCGGACGTGAAGAGGGGACGGAGACGGTCCCAGAAGAGGGTTTCCTGTGATCCGTCTGAGGCAGCCACGGACGATCCTCAACGAGATGATCGGGAAGAAACAACGACGCGAACTTCCACGCACTCTCTCCTTCGTTGTTCGTTTGAGAATGCCGACTTCACTCTCGCAGGAGATGGATGTCCCCCTGTAGAGGCCTACGTCTCTTCCACGCTGTTCTCGATTTGCTCGTACAGAGAGAGATCAAGTGCCTCCTCGATTTCTCGCTGCTCAGCGGCCGAGAAGAGCCGATCAAACTTCGACTCCTTCTCCTCCGGCGGCTCTTTCGCCCCCTCGATCCAGTCCTTCTCCTCGGGAATGACGGCGTCCGCTGCCTCGTCGGTGCCCTGGGCCATGCGGGCATCATAGGAAATGCCAAGCTCCCGACAGATCCGCCGCATCGACTCTGCCGGATCGTGTACGAACTGCTCGTAGAGGACGAACGAATGTTTTGGCTGTCCAAGATAGCGAACGGACGTCCGCAGGGCGCGATTCCAGCGATTGACGGCAAACGATGGGCCCTTTTGATTCTCGAATTTCTCTTCGTACTCGCGCGCTCGGTGACAGATCGAACCGACTACATCCCGCCCGTCCCGAACCATGTGAATGACGTGAACGTCGGGCACATACTGCATGATGAGCCCCAGCCGACGCACGTGCATCGGGGTTTTTTCCACCCAGAGGTCGGCGCCTGCATCAAGGACCTGCTCATCCAGGATGTCGAGGTACGTGTCGACGTACGGGCGATACCGCCAGGACGTCGGAATTCGATGTTCCAGGTCCGGCCGCCCAATCTCGTCGAGCGCCTGTTTGAGGGCCGACTGCGTGCACTCGCTCGCCAGTCCCAACCGCAGCGGAAGACGTCCCAGTTGGCCGGGCGAGTACAGAAAGAAAAACGTTTCCGGAAACGACGCGATGCGCGGATGGGACGCCACCGATACCTGCAGGACCGTCGTTCCCGACCGGGAGCACCCTACGATAAAGATCCGCTTTGCAATCGCGTCCGAGGGCATCAACGTCTAGGTCGTTTGCGAGAGCTGAAGGAAGAGGCACTACTTCGACGTCGGGCGCTCCACGGTCGAGCACGGCCAGGATGCCACGTCCTCTGGCGTTACGTCATGCCGGCTCGCCTTCGTGACCCAGGGCACTGAGTTGTCGTAGGGCTCGTGAATCCACTCCCAGACCGTGCGTCCGGTCGAATCGACCTCGACTACCCGTCCTGGTTCCGCCTCGGTCAGCAGCATGTTTCCGTTGTCGAGTCGCTGCCACTTGCCCCTCAATCCGGTGTAGAAGGGATCCGAGCGCTGCGTCGGAAACCAGACCTCGGTCGCGCCGGTGTGCGGGCGGAGCCCGATGATGCGGCTCCCCCCCAGCATCGATCCCCGCTCGGTGAGGTCGTAGTTGTTGTCAAAGACACCGATCCATCCGTTTCCCAGAAAATCGGGGTCGTGCTGGTAGATGAACGGATCCGACGCGTGCCACTTCACCGTTTTCGTGTCGGGATCGACGACGAACACAAGGTTGAGGCTCCGGAGGGACACCACCAAATCGCCGGCGTCGAAGAGGGGATACTCGTCCGCCATCGATGAACTAAGCGGCTCGATGTCGTTCGCGTGAGTGATGTCGGTGGGTACGTCTTCGGATTCCGGAAACTGTCCGTCCAGCCCCAGCACCTTCGGAATATACCGTTCCAGCCCGTTTCGATACAGAATGTCGAGGACGTTGATGTCCTGCAGAATTGTCCCGTCCTCGGACACGCGGAGCAGACGGTCGACCCACACGGTCGTGCCCCCGAGGCCCGGAAAGCCGTTCGGATAGTTCTCACTGCTGGCACGGGGCTCATTGCTCACCCCGGGGACCCAGAACGTCCCGTCCTCGGCCCGGGCAATCGAGTGATGGTTCCCCTCCGCCAGCCACCACTGAACCTCACCACAGGCATCCAGCCGGGCCATGCCCACATACTCCAGGTTGATGAGCACGTCTCCATTCGGCAGCAGGGAGGAGCCGTGAACGTTCGTCCGCTCCGGATCCCGGCGCCGAGACAAGTCCGCCGGAAAGAGGGCCTCCCGGTCCACCCGCCACCTGTGCAGGACCTCCCCATTTCGGTCCATCAGGCGGAGCTCAGGATCCAGTTTTCCCTCCTTCTTCCAGGACGAGACGACGAGGGTCAGGCCCGGCTGCACCTGTTTGGGCTGCACGGTTTGCACGCCGGTGCGATCATACACCCGGTAGTTTAACAAATGGACCGACTTCTCCTGCACGCCCCAGTACAACTGCTTCCATGCCTGCTCCGCGAGGGAGCTCGGGAACCATCCCCACTGGTTTGCCGC
>CAZMDV010000469.1:0-2402 GCA_964564875.1 uncultured Salinivenus sp. | reverse complement strand
CTCGCGGTCCAATCGGATGAGGGGTGCGCGGGGTTCGTGATTTCGTGGTCCGTTGTGTGTGATGTGCGATGTATGATTTTGCCCCCAGAGAGCAGTGATCACGCCTCACGATTCCATGTTTCAGACAGACGAAGGCTCCGCATCGACGGATCGCTCCACCCCTTCCACGCCGAGCACGAAGTCCGCGCCGAAGGCGGTCGACGGCGTCTGGTAGCCGGGCGGCGCCGTTCCCCCCAGCACGCGCTCCATCCCGTGTACGGCGGCCCGGGCCGTGAAGGTGTAAGCCTCGGGGCCATGGAGCCGCGCCGTGACGGGCGGCCCGCCCCCCTGCCGTGCCGACGCCCACACCACCGTCCGGCCGCGCCGACGCTCCTCGGCGGTCGGACCCGCCCGGCGGTGCTCGACGAGCCGCTTCAGCAGTCGTTTAAGGAACGGCCACCGCAAGAGGCCCTGCACGTAGCTACTGACCTGAAGGGCCGACTGGACGAGGGGCGGAAGGGCCAAGTAGGCAGTGACGTTGGGCACGTCCGTGGAGTGCCCGCTCGTCACGATGCTTCCCTCCGGAATCGAGATCACGCGGCGCCGGCGATCGTCGAAGTCGACGGTGCGGCTGGTCCAGCCGGGTGGCACCTCGCGCAGCGTGCCCTCCCGCCGGACGAGTCCGCCACGTCCCATCTGCTCGATTAGGGTCTTGAGGGTGCCCCGCGACACATTTCCCCGGGCGTACAGCGCAATTTCCAGCGTGGACGCGCCGTCCACCTGGCCTGCCACGAGGCTTGCGAGACAATCGCTGGGGACCACGTCGAACCCAATGCCGGGCAGGAGCATGATCCCTGTCGCCTCCGCCTCGGCGCTCCGCCCCGCCAGGCGCCGAAACACGTCGATCTCGCCGGTGAGGTCCAGGTAGTGGGTCCTCGTGTCCAGACACGCCTCGACCATCGGCGGCCCGGTGTGGACGAAAGGCCCGGCGCAGTGCAGCACGGCGGACACGTCTTCAAGCTTCCGCCGCAACCGCTCCGGCTCCGTAAGGGACACGACCCGGGTTCGGAGGCTTAATTTGTTTCCCAACGCGTCGAGCCGGGCGGCATCCCGCCCCGCCAGTACCGGCTTAAGGCCCCGGTCGACAGCCTCCTGGGCGATGAGCCGCCCCGTGTAGCCGTAGGCCCCGTAAAGAAGAACGGACATGGCAGCGGTTCGGTCTGTTGATTCGGGAAGAGCGAACTACGGAACTGACTCCGGCGCCACGGCCTGAAGGCCAAGCTCTACGGCGCGAACCTGGAGATGCATGGCCACGTCGAGGGGAACAGGGCGGAGATCAAATGGAGCGAGCAGCTCCTCCACCGCTTCTCCCTGTTGGAGACGCGCCCGAATCTGGGGCAGGCGCCCGCGCAGTTCCAGGTACCGGTCCGGGCGGTGGGGGGTTGGGCTGTCGCCCCGGATCAGGAACAACGGGACCTCCGTCACGAGCGAGAGGGGATCGCCCCCGAGCGAGGCCACGAACTCCATCGAGCTGTCGTGAAACCGTCGCGCCATGGCCGCCTCGTCCTGGGCCCGAAAAAACGTGCGCATGGCGTCGCCCCGCGGAGTGGTCTGGAAGCCCGGCTCGATCCAGAAGAATCCCTTCTCCCCCTTCCGGTTGTGGTCGTGCATGGGGAGCCCCTTCGCGGCCACCGCCTCCACAAAGTCGTCGCGGAGCTGCTGCGTGCGGAAGGTCCACGGCCGATTGATGAGGAGCAGCCCTCCCTCGCCCGCCGACATGCCGTGCAGGCTGACGTGAAGGTCAAACGGCCCGTGCTCGCGCAAAAACGCAGCGACGTGCTCGTTTTCGGGGCGCATGTCGGGGAATCCATATTCTAGGTCGCGCCCCGGCTTTTCCCGAACAGCGTGATGCAGATAGGCTTTCGGGTCGGGCCATTGCTCGATCCAGGGCCGGTTGCGGGTCTCGCCGTCCGGATTCGTGTGTGGGACCACCACGAACTGAAAGCGCCGGAACCACGGCGCCATCTTGCGGCGGTGCGCCAGCCCGTTGATGATGAAGGACCGAAGCGTCTCGGGGCCGACGGGCTCGTCCGCATGATTGCCCCCGATGAGACTTACCGTCGTGGATCCGGTGCCCAGTACGACGCCGTAGATCGGGGCGCCCTCCTCGCTGAGGCCCAGTTCGCGGAACGACGCAATATCCGGATGGTGGGCACACGCCTTCTCGATGGACCCCCGAACACCTCCGTGGGTCCGGAACTTTGGGGCCTCGTCAACGAGGCTCGTCAGCGCATACGACATACAAACACGGTCAACTCATCCGAAGAGTGGCGACAAAAACGGGACAACTCTCGGTCAACAAAGGAAACCGAGTCCGATTGGTTTTCTCATTGGGGCACGGCCTTCGATTCCCACGCGACAGT
>CAZMDV010000468.1:0-2405 GCA_964564875.1 uncultured Salinivenus sp. | reverse complement strand
AAGCCCGTCGCGGCCGACACCATCTGGCTGATCGGCGTCAGGTGCTCGGTGTTGACGGCCGTGTCAACGTCGAACTCATCCGTCCGTACGGCCAGCGCCATCACAATCTCCTCCAGGGCAGCATTCCCGGCGCGCTCGCCGATGCCGTTGATCGTGCACTCGACCTGTCGGGCCCCAGCCCGAATGCCTGCGAGGGTGTTGGCCGTGGCGAGACCGAGATCGTCGTGGCAGTGGGTCGAGAGGGTCACCGCGTCGGGATCGGGGAGGCAGTCGACCACCGTCTCCAGCAGGTCGGTGTACTCCGACGGGGCGCAGTAGCCGGTCGTATCGGGGATGTTGATCGTCGTCGCCCCGGCCCCGGCCGCCGCCTGGACGACCTCGCAGAGAAATTCTGGGTCGGTGCGTCCGGCGTCCTCGGCGCTGAACTCGACGTTGTCGGTGTAGGTGAGGGCCTGCTTGATGGCGCGGACGGCCCGCTGGATAATGGCCTCGCGCTTCTCGGCCATCGTGTCTCCGAGGTCGTCGAATTTGGCCCCGATGTGCACGTCGCTCGTGGCGATGAAGGTGTGGAGGCGGGTGTCCGTCCCGTCCGCCAGGGCCTCGCCAGCGGCATCGATGTCGTCTTCCTTGGTGCGGGCAAGGGCGCAGGTGACGGGGCCGTCCACCTCGGCGGCGATGCGCGTCACCGCCTCGGTCTGGGCCGGGGACGAAATGGGGAAGCCGGCCTCGATCACGTCCACGTTCAGATCCGCCAGCTTGTGGGCGATGCGGACCTTCTCGGGAACGGTCATGGACGCGCCGGGGGCCTGCTCGCCGTCGCGCAGGGTGGTGTCGAAAATCGTGATAGAATTGCTCATCGGTTGGGTCGTACGCTGAACTTGGGTCGTTGGGGTGTAGAGGGAAAGTCGGGGGAGCGTCCAGACGCCGCGTCAATTGTCGCGTCTGGACGCTCGATAAGGAGCAGGTTCATCCGGCCCCGCACCCCGATGGTTCTTGGGGCAAGGGGAGGACCGTCAAGCGGCAAAGCAAAGGTCATGGTGCAGAAGCGTTTTGGGGGGCGTGTTCAGCGACACGCTTGGCGACCGCCCGTCCGAACATGGAGGTCGAAACGGCCTCCTCCTCGTTAGATGCGAGGTCGGCGGTGCGGAATCCGGCCTCCAGGGTGGCGTCGACGCCGTGTCGGACCGCGTCGGCCGCTTCCGGCTCGCCCAGTTCGTCGAGCAGAAGGGCGGCGCTGAGAATCGTCCCGATGGGGTTGGCGAGGTCCCGACTGGCAATGTTTGGGGCGCTGCCGTGGACGGGCTCGAAAAGGCCGACCTCCCCGCCGACGCTGGCGGAGGGCAGAAGACCGAGGGAGCCCGGCAGGGCGGCCGCGAGGTCCGAGAGGATGTCCCCGAAGAGATTGCCGGTGAGCACGACGTCGAACTGCTGCGGGTCGCGGACGACCTGCATCGCGGCGTTGTCTACGTACAAGTGGCGGAGCTCCACGTCGGGATGGTCATCGTGCACGGCGTTCACGACCTCGCGCCACAGCTCCGACACCTCCAGTACGTTTGCTTTGTCGACGGACGTGACGTGCCCGTCGCGCCGCCGCGCTCGCTGAAAGGCAACGTGGGCGATGCGCTCAATTTCTGTCTCTGAATACTCCATCGTGCTCGCGACGCCGTTTCCGGTCGGGCCCTCGGGCAGGCCGAAGTAGATGCCGCCGGTCAGCTCGCGGACGAACAGGATGTCGGTGCCGCCCACCCGGTCCGGACGGAGGGGGGACGCTGGGGCCAGCGCCTCCGGCACGACGACAGGGCGCAAGTTGGCGTAGACGCCAAGCGCCTTGCGCAGGGCAAGGAGGCCGCTCTCGGGGCGCTGATTCCCCGTATTCTCGTCCCATTTCGGGCCGCCCACCGCCCCGAGCAACACGGCATCGCTTTTCAGACACGCGTCGCGAGTCGCGTCGGGGAAAGGCGTGCCGGTCTCGTCGAGGGCCGCCCCGCCCATGAGGTGCTCCTCGGCCCTTACGGCAAACCCGTAGCCCGACGCCACCGCCTCCAGCACGCGCAGCGACTCCCGCGTCACTTCGGGCCCGATGCCGTCGCCGGGGAGCCAGGCGATTTCGTACGTGGTCGAATTTTCCATTCTGGACTGCTTGAATCCGAGGTGTAGTCGAATGAAAACCATGCAGCGTCTGGGAGTGTGGGAGTATGGGGGGTCAACGATCGCAACGCACAAACCCCCACACGCCCAGACGCCCACACGCAGAGGTCAACCGGATTCCGTCATCGATGCTGGCTCGGAGTCCTCAGCCGCTTCGCCGTTCTCCGGAGCCTCGCCGCCCTCGAGCCACGGCATCATGCCCCGGAGCTTCTGGCCGACCTGCTCGATCGGGTGCTCTTCGAGGGCCTCCCGCTCCT
>CAZMDV010000467.1:0-2407 GCA_964564875.1 uncultured Salinivenus sp. | reverse complement strand
CCCCCCTTCCCCCACTCGCTACTGCGACTGCTGCGCGTCTTGCTGGAAGGGCGCCTCCTCGAAGGGCTGCACCAGCACCCAGCCGTCCCCCTCGAAGCCGAACTGGACCGACTCGCCGCTGCCGCGCCCGACGAGCGCTTTCGCCGACATGTCCGTCTCGATCGACGGCGCAAGCGCCCCGTCCCAGGCCACCGTAGCCTGCGGATCGGTGTAGACCGGCGTGCCCGGCTCCACCCGCAGCGTGAGAGGCTTTCCGTGGGAAGTGATGACGACCGACCCGGTGCCGGACAGCGTCACGTTGAAGAGGCCGCCCGCGATGAGGCTCCCGGCACTTTTCATCGCCTCGATGTCCCAGTCGATCCCGTCCTCGAAGGCGAGAAGGTCCTGGCCGTTGACGGACACCCGCTCCCCGTTCAGCCGGAACGCGGAGATCTTTTTCTTGCGGTCGGCGAGATAAACTTGGCCAGTCCCCTCCATCTTCATGAGTGGTGCCCCCTCGCCGGTGAACTGCTTCTTGAAAAAGTTGGCGAGGCCGCCCTCGAACACCCCTTCCCGCTCGAAGGTGACGTCGCCGGTGTAGGCCGCCATTGCCCCAGCCCGCGCCCAGGCGCGGCCGTCCAGGTTCACCTCCAGCATCTCCGAGGTCTCTTTGGCGAAAGTGCCGGTTGAGTCGGTGTCTTGGCTTAGCGAAGTGACGAACTCGTCGATCGATTGCGTGGCCATGACTGTGGAGAATTGGTACGGGGTCTCAGTGAAACGGTCACCGGGGCGTGCCCACGTTCCTGCCCGCCGGACGGTTCCTGCAACCTCCTGGGGCCACGGAGGCGACGCGGGCGGGCGACCTCGCAGCTCCGAGCGCGCTCGGGCGGCGGAATGCCCCCCGAAGTCGTAGGCGGGTCCGCGCTACGGCTGCACCATCACGGTCTCGGTCTGGCTGTCCGTGCGCCCGCCGTTGTCCGTCACCGTGACGGTGACGTCGTAGCTACCAGCCTCGTCGTAGGTGTGCGTGGGGTCGGAACCGCTCCCCTCGCTGCCGTCCCCGAACGCCCACGCGAAGGACACCACCTCCCCGTCCTGGTCGGGGTCCGTGGCCTGGGCCGAGAACTCTACCGGCGCCCCAACGCTGGGCGACTCCGGCGTATACGTGAAGCCCACCGACGGAGGCCGGTTCAGGTCCTCCGTCCCGTCACAGCCAAGGCCGGTGAGAAGGAGCACGAGAACGACTGAAATTCGCAGGCGCATGTGAACATACCAGATCAGTGAATGGGCACTCGTGGGCAACTCCCTTCGTCCCGCCCTGAGTAGACTCCAGAAAGTACGTTGATCTTCTCGCACCCGAAAAATCCCTCGTGGGCACGTCTCCCGACAGCGGTCCGGATCAGGATCTCTTCGACAATGAGCACTGCCTGGGGCGAAAAGATCCCGCATCGGAAGCCTGCGCTCGAAGCCCTTCGGCGTGCGGGGGGGATTACCTTCCGTGAGCCTGGCTACCTATCACTTTACCTATCACTTCGCGTGAGCACACAGAAAAAGGGAAGGTTGTCCCACTGCGGTCGGTACCCGGATTGAGCGACCAGCCCCCAATTTCCTGCCGACCCTACACGAGACAACCTTCGCCCCTATCGGAAAATGCTCGCCGAGACGAAGGAGTTTCTTCCTGACGAACGTATCACGCAGGTCCGCAATATGGCACTTGTAGCGGGTGTCGACCTGGCACTTGCGTGCCCAGCGGTCCACCTCAAGCGTATCGAGTTGGGACCGGAGCTGCTCGCCTCTCGGGACCGGGGCTGCTCGCTTCGTATATTGGTGTGTTGATCATCGGAAAGAGTCGTAGAATTTGTTCTTCACCGTTTCCTCGACGCGCATGCGTCCTCCCGAGACGGGCCGCGGGCCCAGATGCTCCCCCCGCCGATGGACCCTCACGCGCATGGTCCACGCCGGCACGTCCACGAGCCACGCCGTGGGGCGGTGCTGTCGGGCCGTACGCCGTGGCCGTCCAGCGGACAAGCACGTCCCGGGCCTGCGCCGGGAGCGCCTCGGTGGCGTGCTGGTAGGCGAAATCGACGGTCAGGGTGCCCTGCAACATGTGCCAGAGGCGCCCCTTCTCGTCGTGGAGCACGACGCAGTCGTAGAGGCCGAGCGACACGTCCGCGTCCAGTTGCCGCGCCCGGCCCGGTTCACGCCCCCCGCGAGCATCCGCGGCGTGCCCGGGGTGTCGCGCGTCCCGACGACGAGGTAGTGCGACGTGTAGGCGGACGGGGCCGTCGCAGCGCTGTCCGCGTTGGACCCAGACGAAGGGTCAAAGCCCACCGAATGCAACGGCAGTGCCGCCGAGGAGCACGAGGAGGAGGCCCGGCCACAAGCTGGCGCGGGTCATGTCGATCTGGGATCTCGGTGGGGAGGCGTT
>CAZMDV010000466.1:0-2410 GCA_964564875.1 uncultured Salinivenus sp. | reverse complement strand
CCGGGAAGAAGACGGCGAAGACCTCCCAGAAGCTCGCCGCCTGGTTTTGGTCGACCGCCCCCCACAGCCGGATGTTGGACTCCTCGATGGGCCCGCCCGCCACCAGTGATATGAGCGAAACGACAATGGCCGCCAGGATAAAGTACTGGGCCTTGATCGCGATATTCGGAGAGCCGAGCGCGAGAACAGCCACCAGGATCGTGATGACTAGGCCCACGACCTGAATGCCCGACAGGCCCATCACGCTGAGGGCCTGCAGGGCCGGAAAGGCGTTGATGACGCTCTCCGCGAAGCCCACGGTGTAGAGCGCCACCGAGAGGCCCTGTGCGATGTACAGCGGGATGCCCACCGCCCCCCCGATCTCGATCCCCAGCGACCGGCTAATCATGTAGTAGGCCCCGCCGATGCGCACGCGCTGGTCCGTGGCGATGGCGGCGATGGACAGGGCCGTCAGAAACGTGATCCCCGTGGAGATGGTGACGATGAGCAGCGTGCCCAGCAGCCCCACGTTGCCCACCACCCACCCGAACCGCAGGTACATGATGACACCCAGGATCGTGAGAATCGACGGGGTAAAGACGCCCCCAAAAGTGCCGAGGCCGCCGGGCTTGCCCTGTACGACGGGTTCTTCGGCGTCTACGTCGGACTGTAGCGTATCGAGGTCTGGACGCATCGAACGGGAAGGAAAGAGAGAAAAAGAACGAATGCAGTGCTTTTTACCTCAACCACTCTTCATTGCTTGGGTAAGGAGGAGCCCAATGTCCCCGTGTGCCACCTCAGGCTTTCAACGGCCCGGCCCGAAAGGGAGCGGGAGGCAGCGTCGCGCCATGAGGCCCGAGCGAGCGGGACACGAAGTAGTAATCGCTCCCGAACGTGGGCATGCCCGTCGCGAGCTCCGCCGCGCTGGCCGCCGTGATCATGCAGACGATGCCCGCCGCCAGGTACGAGAAGATGGCGGCCGGCCCCGTCAGCTCCAGGGCCACGCCCGCCAGCAGAAAGATGCCGGCCCCAATCATGGTGCCGGCCCCGATGGTGAGCGCGTCCCAAAAGCCGAGTTCACGGCGAAGGTCATCTTGTGCCATGGGCGAGTGGGGAGGGGTGACTTGAAGGGGAGGAACTGTGGGGGAGAAGGCATTTTTTCGGAGAAAGGACCCGGGTCACGGATGCCGTGGTGGACAGTGATCGGGAACGGATCCTGTATCTGCCTCAACATGGTATAGGGCATGCCGTACCCAGTCAATCCACAAATGTCGATCCTCGCCGGATGCGGGTACAGGTTATCCGAAGGAGCGGTGAAGGGAGCGTCCGCACGGTCCGGAGGGAGCTCCGAGACGAGGCATCTATGATTGAAACCCGGGTCAGGCCAGGGCACTTTCCTGCCCGGAATCCCGGACAAACAGACAGCTGGAGTGGGTCGTGTCCGTCATCTGCCGCATAAACTCGAAGTCTGGCTTCCCTAGCCCAAAGATGCTCAGGTCCGCCTTTGGGGCCTGCGACACGTGCGTCCGGAAGTTTCCGGTTCGAACCATGACTTCGGTCTCGAGCATGCGAGCCAGGTCCGTGATCGTCTCCAGAAAGTCGCGGGCGGCTCTTCGATCGGAGAAGTCCTCCACGACGGTTAGGAGCCGCATGTACGCGTCCCAGTTGCGCCGGAGTTTATAGGCGAGGAGGAGCGGCAGGTCGAGATTGCCAATGTCCATCGAGACCTCCCAGTCCGGATTCCGACCGCTCATCCAAATGTTGATCTGTTCGCGCTGGCCGATCCCCGCGTCCGGATGGCGGGCATAGAGCACCATGCCCATCTGTTCGTTGGAGAGTTCGTGGAGGACGGTCCGGTAGTCCCACTCGCGCTGTTAGGTCACAGGGAGGGGCAGAAAAAGCATATTTGGGGGAAAGAAGGCGCCCCCCAGGGCCTGGACGCCCACGATAAGGTCTTCGGCGAACGCGTCGCCATTGACAATCGTCGAGGAGGCGAAGACGCCTTGCTTGCGAAAGACGCCGGTGAGGTCCTTGACCTGGTCCTTGAGACGATCGAAAGTTTGCTCGGAGGGAAGGCCCATCAGCTTGACGGAGCCTTTCGGGGCGGCGATGTCCTGGAGCAGCGAGAACGTCCCCCGAAGTTTCTCAACGTTCTCGCCGGGGACCAGCAGGTTGGGCTTCCAGGCGCGCTCCTGCCGTGTCGATAGGCCCGACACCTGCTTGGCGGCCCACTCGGCCAGGGACACGAAGAGCCCGCTCCGATCCGGATGTTTGTCGTGATGGACGACATCGAGAGGGCGGTGGCCGCAATGATGGCGAAGGCCAAGCCAATGATCAGGATGCCGCCGGCCAGCCCGGCATTTCCCATCACCCATCCGGTACGGAGGTACATGATTACCCCCAGGATCGTAAGCAGGGTCGGTGCAAACAC
>CAZMDV010000465.1:0-2433 GCA_964564875.1 uncultured Salinivenus sp. | reverse complement strand
CGAGGTAGCGGCGGGGGTAGAAGTGGAGCAGGTCGCGCACCGTGCGCACGCCATGCGTGTCGGCCCACACGTCGGCCCGTTTCTCGCCGACGCCCTTGACGTAGCGAACGTCTTGCTCAAGGAACTCCTCACTCATTCAGGGACGGGTATGCAGAGGGATGTGTAGATACTGTGTGCGCATTTTCACACTGGAACCAAGGTGGCGTTCCGGTACAGGCCTCAAGAAGCGGGATACTGGTCCGGCGTGTCGTGTGTCACGTCGAGAATCTGGACCTCGGCCGGACTGTCGGCAGGCGCGATCGATTCGACCTCGATGTCAAAGTGCCACTCGGCGCCGAAGTCGAACCGAAACGTGAGCGACGCACCCTCGTCCAGCGGGAGGTCGCCCAGCTGGACCTCGTCGGTGTGGGGCGGATCGAAGGCGTCCAGCGGATAGGAGATGGTTTGCTTTCGCCCGTAGGCGTCGTCGAACTGAAACTCGTAGAGGTGGTCGGGGTCGAACGCGGCGGCGGTGAGGATAGCCTGCGCCAGGGCGTCGAGCTCCGTGTCGCCGGGCACAGCAATGCGGGCCTCGAAGGAGTCGCCATCGTCGTGCGGCGACGCATCGACGCGGACGCGAAGGGTGTGCACACCTGGGGTGAAGGACAAATCTGGCTCCGTGAGGTGCCGCTCCCAGTCAGGGAAGTAGGGGGCAAGGGCCTCGTGGAGCTCCTCCTTCGTGAAGGACACCGTCTCCACCGCTCCCGCAAACGGACCCGCCTGATCGGCCGAACGCGTCTCCAACACCTTCTCCATCAACTGCACGAGCCGAGACATCATCGCGGTGCCGAAGGGGGTAATTGCAACCCGATTCACGGCCCACGGTTGCTGGGGGGCCGTGCCGTCATCGTCGAGCTCGACCCAGCCAAACAGGGGCATGAGGGCAAGGTGGGGATAGCCGGGGTAGTAACCCAGCCGTTCCCGCTCGCTCTTGTCCGAGTACGTTGCCTCTCCGCCCTCTAGGGTCGACACGAAATTGGCCATCCGGAAGAGCGGGGTAAACATTTGCCGGCCGCTGTCCATCAATTCCTCCTCGTTGGCCCGGTGGATCCATGCTTCGAGCAGAGCCATGTACTGCTCGGTGGGGTTGAGGGCCTGCCACGTGCGCATCATCTCGTCGCGGAGGACGAGCTGATGGTGCGTCGATCCCTCGATGACGTGCGCGAGGCCGGCGGCCCGCACCAGCAGGTACAGCCCGTGGACGTACGGGTAGGCCTTCTGGGTGGGCCGGTCGTAGTCGGCGTCCGTGGGGTGGGACAGCCGCTCGTTGAGATCCGGCAGGCGCTTGTAGTAGAGCTGCCGCTGCTTGGCGCTCACGCGGATCCCGTCGTGCTCGTCGATGGCCGCAAGCATTGCGTCCACGTCCCGTAGGATCGGCCCCGGCTCCGTCTCCGAGATGTCCTGGTCGTCCAGGACGGCGTCAATGTCGAGGCCGGGAGAGGGAAGGTCAAAGTCCATGAGGTGAGCGTGGAGGCGAAAAAGAGTGACGTTCGACAAAACGCCAAGGATACAGCAGTCGTTCTCAGAGAATGAACAGGAGGAGGACTACCAGCCCGGATACTGTTCGGGCGGCTCGCCCTCCGCCTCCAGGACCGTCGGCTCCTCGACCGACACATCGTCCGGGCCGAGGGCGTCGAGCGTGAGGTCGAACGTCCACCGGTCGCCGAAGTCGTAGCGGTACGTCAGTTCTGTGCCGGGCCGCAGCGGCAGCTCGCCCACCCGCACCTCGTCGCCGAACGGCGGCTCCAGGTAGCTGCGCGGGTCGTTCACGCGCTGCTCGTGCCCGTACGGGTCTTCATAGAGGAAACAGTAGAGGTGGTCGCGGTCGAACTGAGCCGCCCGCAGGAGACACGTGCTCAGGGCATCTAGGGGCGCGGTGCCCGGCACCGCCACGCGCCACCGGCACTGGTCGTACAGCTCGACGGTGAACACGTGCGGGTCGGGACGGAACGCGGTGTGGGGACGGGCCAGGTGCCGCTCCCACTCTGGAAAGTAGAGCTGGAGGACGTGCTGCAGTTCGTCGCGCGTAAGCTCCAGCGTACTGACGTCCACGCCCCGGGTCCACACGTCGGGCGGATTCTCCTTCTCCAGGGCCTCTCGCTTTTCGATGAGGGCCCGGCCCAGCCGGCGCAGAAGCGTCTTGCCGAAGGCCGGAAGGTCGATGCGGTCGACCTTCCAGGGCTTGCCCGCCTCGGTGCCGCGCTCCTCTAGATCCACGAGCCCGAACATCCACATCAGCGCCAGTCCCGGGTAGCCCGGCCAGTAACGGAGCTCATTCCGGACCTCGGACTCCAACTCTGCGCCCGTCGGCGGAATCTGTTGGATGGCTCGGAGCACCTCCACGAGAGTGCTCATGCCGCGAGGCCCACGGTCCTTGAAGATCTTCTCCTCGTC
>CAZMDV010000464.1:0-2441 GCA_964564875.1 uncultured Salinivenus sp. | reverse complement strand
AGCAAGGCCATCGAGCGCATCTCGGACCACTCCACGAACATCGCGAAGGGCGTCGTCTTCCTCATCGAGGGCGTCGACATCCGACACGCCGAGGTACAAGAGAAGATGGCCTTCGGGGATCGAGCGTCTCCCACCACGTCCACGTCCTCGCCCGATTAGTCGCTCTTCCACCGGAGGTGGGCAACGACGGGACGGTGATCCGAGACGCGCACCTTCTCGTCGAGGCCGGGAGCGTGCGCCGCCACGACGCTCCACGCCGGCCCTGCCAGGACGTGATCGATTCGGACGAGGGGCCGGCGCGCCGGAAAGGTCGCCTCGGGTCCCCACATTCCGCGGCCGCTCACCCGTCGCAGCCCCTGCGCAATGTGCCGGTAGGCCCACTGGTGGGGCGTGCTGTTGAAGTCCCCGACCACGAGGACCGGACGCGTCTCCTGCTCGATGCGCCGACGAATCAGACGAGCTTGCTGGGCGCGGCGCAGCGCCCCTTCCCGATACGTCCGGAGGAAGGCCCGCCAGCGGTCCAGCGACCGCCAGTCGTCCATCACCTCCCACGGACGGACGGACCCGATGGTGTGCAGGTGCAGGTTGTAGAGGACGGCCGGACGATCCTGCCAGGTGAAGCGCGTGCGGGTGTACTGGGAGCACCGACTCGTGTCTCCGCCCGGAGGCAAGGGGTGCACGCTTAGCGAATCGAGGGCGAACCGCCCCAGGACGGGCTGGCAGAGCATGGTCTGCGCCGGAAGTGCTCGTGGCAGCGTGTACCCGAGGGAGTCCTCCAGGAACGCGCGGGGCGGCCAGGGACGACTTCCGGGTCCGGACCGAGGGGAGGGCTCGGTCATGATCCAGGACTCCTGGAGGGCCAGTACGTCCGGGGCCTCTTTCTGCACAAACTGCTCCAGTGCCCGGGCGGAGGGGGCTTGCCTCGCAAACGACATCGGGACGTTGAACGTCATCAGCCGGAGCGTCTCAGCACTCCCCGTGGACGCGTCCCACACCGAAAGACGCGGCGCAAACCGTACGACAATGAGCCCGAGCAGCACCCCGGCACTCGCGACGCGCCCCCACCTGCGCCGGTACACGCCCCACCCCAGCAGACCGAAGCCCAAAAGGCTCACCACGAGTCCCAGCGGCGGTAGCAGCACGGCCACGAGGTCCGTCCACCAGAAGCGGGCGGGCGGGAGGTACGGCGCCGCGTAGCCGACGAGAAAGGCCCCGATCAAGAGTCCCGCCACGCCCCACCCGAAGGCCCGAAGCATGTATCGAAGAATCGTCACGGCCGTACCTGTTGCGGACTGCCCGCGATTATGATTTCGGTGTCGTTGGGGATCGCGCCCCATGCGCGATCGGCGCGTCCCGGATCGGTGACGCTCGCGTGGAGGCATTCACCCGGTGATGCGCCCGAAAGATCGCCATCGCGCCTGTTTTGTTGAGTCAGGCAGGTTCGAGCATCTGCAGATCAGGGGACACCGACGCGGGGGCCGGAGCGTCCCGTCGATGAGCGGCCGCCTCGATCTCCCGGACGACCCGGCGGCGCCCCCGGCGCACCCACCTCCGAAACTGCGTCCCGTCGGTCGAACGCCACGGCAGGGCGTCCTGCAGCCGGTCGATGTTGAAGGTGGGACTGCGGACGCCGGCCCCGGCCCGCACCGCGTCGACCGCATTGCAGCGCTGCTCGTAGTGGCCCTCCACGGGGACGACCTGAACCGGGGTGTCCAAATACATCGCTTCCGCGATCGACTCGAACCCAGCGGTCGACACGAAGCCCCGGCAGCGGGCCATGAGCGACAGGAATTTCTCGTCGTCGAGCTGGTGAAACGTGAGCGTCTCGTCGTAGGGCTCGACGGGCGCCGCGTCGGGCCGGTCCCAGAAGCAGTGGAGCTGCACGTCCGGGTTCCGCTCGTGCCACCGGATCACCTCGTCGGCATAGCCGCTGTTGAGGATGTAGACGAGAACGAAGGGCTCGCGCTGTTCCCGCGGCTGCCGAAACACAGCGGGCCGCAGGAGGGGCGGTAGGACCACCAAGTCGTCCTGCGGGCGATTGGAGGCCGGATAGAGCGAGAGGGCCAGACGCCGCGACGCGCCCCACGCCGTGAGTCGGGCAAAGGCGCGGGCCGCCCACCGGCGCACCCGGCACCCATCCGGAAATCGGTACGTGGGATGCAAAAACATGTACTGGTGCGCCACCGCCACAATCGGGACGGACGTGCCGTGGGTCATGGCGTATAGGCCCGCTAGTGGCTCGAAAAAATTTATCACCACGTCCGGATCGTGGCGGCCGATGGCGTCGTCGAGGACGCCCACACTGCGCCAGAAGGTCGGCGTGCGGGTCCCCTCTCGCAGCAATGTGGCCCAGGGCCGCACCGTCCGGTCGTCTCCGTCCGAGACGAAGCTCGGGCTCTGGACCTGAGTGACCGGCCCCTCGAACGCCGCTTCGAAGAAGG
>CAZMDV010000463.1:0-2443 GCA_964564875.1 uncultured Salinivenus sp. | reverse complement strand
ATCCTCGACGCCGTCCAGGAGATGTACGAAGACGTCGCCGCCACGCCGACGAAGGAGTTTCACTTTCCCACGGGACGGGACTCGTGTCTGCACCTCGGCTACCCCGAGGAGGAGCTCGACGCCCTTCCGGCCCGTGCCGTCGAGTCGTTTGCCGGGGTCGGCTACCCGTTCCTCGGCGGCGGGATTGAGCCGGGCGACACGGTCGTCGACGTCGGCTCTGGATCCGGGGTGGATGCACTGATTGCCGCGCGCAACGCCGGGCCCGACGGCGCCGTCTACGGCATCGACATGACGCCCGCCATGATCGAAAAGGCCGAGAACACCATCCGCGAAGCCGGGATCGATACCGTCCAGCTCCTGCAGGGACGAGCCGACGACCTTCCGCTGGACGACGACTCGGTCGACGTGCTCACGAGCAATGGCGTGTTCAACTTGGTCCCCGACAAAGAACGGGCGTTCCGGGAGGCCCTCCGCGTGCTCCGGCCGGGCGGGCGCCTCCAGATAGCCGACATCGTGCTGTCGGAGCCGGTGTCTGAGTCGTCCAAAGCCGACCCCGAGCTCTGGGCGGAGTGCCTCGTCGGGGCCGAGCCGGAGGACGAGTACCTGGAGCTGATCCGCTCGGTCGGGTTCGAGAACGTAGCCGTCCTCGATCGGCTCGACTACTTCTCGCGAAGCGCCGACGAGAGCACGAGGAAGGTCGCGAGCAGTCTCGGCGCCCACACGATCGTCCTCAGTGGAGTGAAGCGCTGACACAACGTAGGCCGCCCCCGGCCTCGGTTTGAATCCCTCTCTTCTCGTTTACCTCTGCATTTCCATCCCCCTTCCCCATGTTCAGATTTAACCCTCACTACCTCGTACTGGCAATTGCCGTCGCTGGCCTCCTCCTCGCCGGATGTGGCGCGGAGTCGGAGCCGACCGACGACCACAACCACGAGTCCCCCGAGGCGCAGACCCAGGACGAGCCGACCACGAAGACAGTGACGGGAGAGCTGTCCGGCTTTGACTGCGCCGTGGTCGGAGAGCTCTGCCCCACCACGCACCGCGGGGCCGATTACACGACGGGCGTCTTCACCGAGGACAAATCGTTCTACTTCGTTGTCAACATTCCGCAGAGCTTCCTGACGCAGTATTTCCGCAAGACCGTGGAGGTGGAGGGCACGGTGTACGAGCCGTACGACCGGGCGGTCGAGCCAAAAGTGATCCGCCTGGTGGATGAGGGCAACCGTCGCACGGTGTACGAGGAGGGATACTTCATCGACGAGGAGGGCCGGCGGGCGACGTTCCAGGACGGCGAGTTTCGGGATGGGCGGTGGGTGGTGCCGTAGTGGAAATATGACGCCCCGGATCCGCACCGCCGATCAACAAGATCGCGTCGACGATTCGTACAGCTTCCACCTCTAACGTCATGAGCCGCGTTCTCAGCTTTGTCTATGGAGTCGTTAACTACGTCGTCTTTCTCGGCGTCTTTCTCTACGCCATCGCCTTCGTCGGCGATTTTTGGGTGCCGAAGACGATCGACACCGGGGAACCGACGGGCGCCTTTTGGCCTTCTCTCCTGATTAATTTGGGCCTGCTCGGACTTTTTGCGGTGCAGCACAGTGGGATGGCCCGCCAGGGGTTTAAGGACTGGTGGACGCAGGTCATCCCCGAGCCCATCGAGCGCAGCACGTACGTGCTGTTCAGCAACGTCGTGCTCATCCTGCTCTTCTGGCAATGGCGTCCGCTCACCGATGTGGTGTGGCAAGTGGACGTGGTGTGGGGGCAGTACGTGCTCTGGGGCCTGTTTGGGCTCGGCTGGACGCTCGTCCTCATCGCCACCTTCATGATCAGCCACGCACACCTGTTCGGGCTCCAACAGGTGCACGAGCACATGCAGGGGGAGGAGCTCTCGGCCCCCGAGTTTCAGGTCACGGGACTCTACCGCTACGTCCGCCACCCGCTCAACCTGGGCTTTCTGATTGCCTTCTGGGCCACGCCACACATGACCGTAGGCCACCTCGTCTTTGCCGTGGCGACGACGGGCTACATCTTCATCGCGATGGTCCTGGAGGAGCGCGACCTGCTTGCACGGTTTGGTGAGCAGTACCGGGCCTACCGCGAGCGCGTCCCCATGATCGTGCCGGGGCTCACGCAGGGGCCCTCCGCCGAGACGCGTACCTGAGCGAAACCGTGATTCCCCAAAGACGAAGGGCTCCAACAGGCGTGCTCCAGAAGGGATGGAGTCTGGAGCGTCCGCAGCCCCGAAACGACCACGACTTGCCGCAAGCGCCAGGCGACAGCGCTTTACAAACAGTCGCACTCCATTCTCGCTGACCCGTTCATCAACCGTACGGAGGACCGTTATGGCTACTCAACGTTCGCGCCAAGAAATCGAGCAGGAGATCGAAGAAACGGTCGGCCTCGTGCCGAGCTTCTTCGATGAGATCCCCGACGAGTTTCTCGA
>CAZMDV010000462.1:0-2448 GCA_964564875.1 uncultured Salinivenus sp. | reverse complement strand
CTCGAGAAGCTCCGCGAGCGCATTGACCGCCCCACCACCGAACTCGAGTACGAAACCCCCTACCAGCTCCTCGTCGCCGTCATCCTCTCGGCCCAGTGCACCGACGATCGCGTCAACGAGGCCACCCCCGATCTCTTCGACACGTACCCGACGGTCGAGGCCCTCGCCGAGGCGACGCCCGACGACATCTACCCCTACATCCAATCCATCACCTTCCCGAACAATAAGGCAGGCTACCTGGCCAAGATGGCCCGGCAGGTGGTCGAGAACTTTGACGGCCATATTCCCGACACCATCGACGACCTGGAGACCCTGACGGGCGTGGGGCGCAAGACGGCCCGCGTGGTGGCCCAGGTGGCGCACGACGCCGACGCGCTCCCCGTGGACACCCACGTCTTCCGCGTAGCCAACCGCATCGGGCTCGTGACGGAGGACGCGACGACCCCAAAGAAGGTCGAGCAGCAACTCAAGCGCGTCATTCCGAAGGCGGACTGGGGGGAAGCGCATCACCTGCTCATCCTGCACGGGCGGTACACCTGTACGGCGCGCTCGCCAGACTGCCACGACTGCCCCCTCCCCGAGGTCTGTAAGCACTACACCCGCCTTCAGCGCCGCCCCGATCCGGTCGACGGCCTCAACGCGTCGGCGGGCACCTACTACTGCACGACCAGCGACCACTACTTCGACGAGCCCGACACTCACGTCGACCGCCACGACATCGAGCAGACCGCCTGCCCGCACTGCGGCTCCATGCAGGTCGTCCACACCACGACCGGCCAGCCGACCAAACAGGTGAAGGACTACCGGGTGAACGGGTGATTGCGTGTGGGCGTGCCGTGGCAATCGGAGCCACGTTCGGAAGCAGTAGGCCTCGGCAGGCTGCTCTCCAACCTTCCAGCCACGGAGCGTCCGTGCCTTCAAGCATTCAAAGCCTCCACACCCCCTGCCCAGCCAAGCCCAAAGAACGCAGCCGGGATGAGACCCAGCAATCGAGCATCCACGGTCGCCCACCCCGCCCCCGACGACTAACGAACAACAGTCAACCACGAACCGACATGGACAAATCTAAGCGTCATCTCCTCCTCATCCTCGACGGCTGGGGCCTCGCCGACGACCCGTCGGTAAGCGCCGTGGACGCGGCGGACACGCCCTTCGTGGATGGCCTCTACGACCAGTATCCGCACGGCATCCTTAAGGCCTCGGGGCTCGACGTGGGCCTGCCCGAGGGACAGATGGGCAACTCGGAGGTCGGCCACATGAACCTAGGGGCGGGCCGGGTCGTCCACCAGGAGATCCTCCGCATCTCGAAGGCGATCGAGGACGGATCCTTTTTCGAGAATGAGTCCCTGGTCGGGGCTGCCCGGCACGCGAAGGAGAACGATCAGAAACTGCACTTGATGGGCTGCTTCTCGGATGGTGGCGTGCACAGCCACCTGGAGCACCTCTACGGTCTCCTGGAGCTGGCCCGGCGCGAGGATCTCGATCCGGCGCAGGTCAACGTCCACGCTTTCACCGATGGGCGCGACACCGATCCGCACGGCGGCGTCGACTACGTTCGACAGTTTCAGGAGAAGGCCGCCGAGATCGGGGTCGGGCGCCTCGTCTCCGTCGTGGGCCGCTACTACGCCATGGACCGGGATGAGCGGTGGGACCGCACCGAATGGGCCTACCGGCTCCTCACGGAGGGAGAGGGCGACGTCTTCGACGATCCCGTGGAGGCCCTGGAGGCGAGCTACGACGACGAGGTGACCGACGAATTCGTGGAGCCGCGCCGGATCCGGGTGGGGGACGAGGACGCGTTTGGCGAGCACGGCACCCGCGTGGAGGACGGCGACGCCGTGATCTACTACAACTTCCGCTCGGACCGCGCTCGCCAGCTCACCCGGGCCTTCACGGAGACAGGCTTTGAGGGCTTCGAGCGGGAGCGGCTCGACGACCTCGAGTTCGTGACGATGTCGCCGTACGACGACGAGTTCGACCTGCCGGTGGCCTTCGACAAGCTCAATCTGGAGGGCACGCTCGGGGAGGTCATCAGCGGACGGGGCGGGCGGCAGCTCCGGGCCGCCGAGACGGAGAAGTACGCCCACGTCACCTACTTCTTCAGCGGCGGGCGCGAGGAGCCGTTCGACGGCGAAGACCGCATCCTGGTCCCCTCCCCGAAGGTGGACACCTACGACCTCCAGCCCGAGATGAGTGCGCCGGCGGTGGCCGACCGCGTGTCCGAAGCCCTGCAGGAAGAGAACTACAACCTCACTGTCCTCAATTTTGCAAACCCGGACATGGTGGGCCACACCGGCGACTTCGACGCGGCCGTGGCGGCGTGCGAGGCGGTGGATCAGAGCGCCCGACAGGTCGTGGAGACGGCCCGGGAGCACGGCTACTCGGTCAGCATTATCGCCGACCACGGCAACGCCGACAAGATGAAGAACCCGGACGGCTCCCCCCACA
>CAZMDV010000461.1:0-2471 GCA_964564875.1 uncultured Salinivenus sp. | reverse complement strand
GGCAACGTGAATCCGCAGACGATCCAGCAAATTCAGGCTGAGCAGGAGCGCGCCCGGCAGCGCCAAGAAGCGACTCCGGCGGAGTCCCTCCGCATCGCGCCTGGGGACTATCCGGAGCAGGACCGAGGAGCACGTCTGCCGGCCGACGGGGGATCGTAGGCAGGGACACAGGGCTCAACGAAGCCGAAAAGAATTTGCGTCCGGCAGAACTTGCGTGAATGTTTCGTGTAGGAAGATACTCGGGACTTTATGCACCCCGCTGCTTGGTCCCAGTTTTCCGCTTCAACCAATCGTGGCCTTCGCCGCGCGCAATGCTCTTTTTGTTTTCAGGACTCGTCGGACTGACCCTCTTCGTTCTGCTCGTCTGGGCCGGAGCCATGGTGTATCGGCTCTACAATCCCGACAAACCGCGTCCTTTCGCAGAGCACCCCGTCGTTCAAAGAGAGGAAGCGACGGCGCAGGGGAAACAGGTGTCGGTGGGGGTTCGCGAAATCCGTGCTGACCGACGGCGGGAGCAACGAAAGAAACGCGACCGGCTGGAATATGTGTGGGGACAATCGGATGGAATCCCAGAGTCGTGGCGGGAAGACCTGTGGACACGCCGGAACTGAGTTGCCGAGAGGGGCCAGCTGTACGGTCCTCTCCGGTCTCGTTCGCACCCGGTTTCACGAGTCGCCTGTGGCCGTCTTCACGTGTTCGTGGAGAAACGTGGCGACCGCGTCGTAGACCTCTTGCTGCCGCGCCGAGCCGGAATTAGCCTCGGCGTTTGCCCGGTCGGTAATCCCCTTCACGATGTGGCACGAGGTGCCGTGCTGGGCCGCGACGTACGCGACGGCGTAGCCGGTGGTATCGCGCACGTCAGCGATCCGCTCCCAGTAGCTCTGCTCTTCCGCCTCCTCGTTCGTGTGGTCCTGTGAGACAAGAGTGCCCTCCGTCGGGGAATCGAAGGGAAGGTCGAGCGGCATGCGGGGGTAGGCTGGCGTGTCGAGAGCTACCCGATCCCCCTCCAGGACAAAGGTTGCACCGACCAGGGTTCCGGGGGCGAGATCGTCCGTCAGAGCGGTTGCGCCGCCCGCGTGCACGAGACTGTCCAGGTCATGCTGTCGGAGGAGACGCTCTGTCGCGAGCGTTGCCTTGATTTTTCCGGGCCCGGTCACGGTGACGAGGAGGTCTCCGGCCTCCTGCAGGTGCAGGCCCTCCTCCAGTTCGTCGAGTCGGCTCCCGACGTGCTTCTCAACGAACGGCGCTGCTTCTTCCGGAGTAGTAAAGACAATTCCAAGCATCGAACACCGTTGATATTGGAAAGTATGATGGTTGGGTTTTCGCACCCGGCCATAATCAAGCAAATCCGTAAACGAATGTCACGCCCCGCATGAAGGTTACCGAGCATTTCGAGCAGGCATCGGAGCCACTTATCTCCTACGAAATCATTCCCCCCAAGCGGGGCGGCTCTGCGGAACAGATCCTTCAGGTGGTCGAAGAGCTTATGCCCTTCGATCCGCCTTTCATCGATGTCACCAGCCATTCGGCAGAGGTCGAATACGAGCAGCAGGACGACGGAACCTGGCAGCGGCGCGTGAAGCGGAAGCGACCCGGAACCATCGGGCTCTGTGCCGCCATTGAGGCGCGCTTTGGAATTGACACGGTTCCGCACCTCCTGTGCAAAGGATTCACCCGAGAGGAGACGGAGGACGCTCTCATAGAGCTGAATTACTTAGGCATCGAGAACGTGCTCGCGATTCGGGGCGACGACAAGGGCTACGACAAGCCGGCCTCGGGAAGTCGGTCCCGCAACGAGTACGCCGTCGATCTCGTCCGTCAGATCCAGGACATGAACCAGGGACAGTACCTGGAGAACCTGGTGAACGCCGAGCCGACGGACTTCTGCGTCGGGGTGGGGGGCTACCCGGAGACCCACTTCGAAGCACCCAACCTGGCGTGGGACATCATGCGGCTGAAGGAGAAGGTGGATGCCGGCGCCGATTACATCGTGACGCAGATGTTTTTCGACAACGAGTACTTCTTCAATTTTGTCGACAAATGCCGGGAGGTCGGCATTGACGTGCCCATCGTTCCCGGCATCAAGATTCTGAAGCGGAAGCGCCACCTGCGCCTCCTGCCCAAGCACTTTCACACGGAGGTTCCGGAAGAACTCGCCGCCGAGGTCGACGCCGCCGACCCAAAGGACGTGGAAAACATTGGCGTGGACTGGGCCATCCGCCAGTCCCGGGAGCTAATGGAGGCGGGTGTTCCCTGCATCCACTTCTACATCATGTCGAGCGCGGATACGGTCAAGAAAGTCGTAGAGCCTATGCAAAAAGTGGCTTAGCGGGTCTGTCAACGGTGATTCTTCAGTCCTTTCCCAGGAAACCAGCAGGTAGTCAGCACGGCATTCTCGTAAAAAATGCCGCTGCGCCGATGACGGGACGACGCGCACGTCGTCCCTGCGAAACTAGTCCCTGCGAAACTAG
>CAZMDV010000460.1:0-2473 GCA_964564875.1 uncultured Salinivenus sp. | reverse complement strand
GCGAGGCGAATCGTCTGGCCCGGTCGGTTCAGTCGCAACGCCGTGTAGCGGGCGAAGAGGCGCGCGTCCCCGAGTCCGGTGGGGCCTCGCGTAACCCGTCCCTGCGGCGTCGTCACGTCCAGCCGCTTCCGGAGCAGCGGCGCCACGCCGAAGAGGGTCCACCGCGGGCTCGCCCCGTAGACGCCGACGAGCGGAAGCCCGTACGCCGTCAGCTCGCGGTTCATCGGCCCGTCGGCCGTCGCCCGAATCACCTTCGACTGCACGCGCACGATGCCGCGCCCCTCCGTCACCGGAAGCGCCGTGTTGGTCGTGATCTGGGCAGCGGCCGGGGCGGCCATCAGTAGTAAAGCGGCGGCTGTAGGCAGGAGGGTGAAAATTCCTGCTAGGATGCCGCTCGAGAGACGCATAGGCAGAGTCACAGGTGAGGGCTCGGGACTTTTTTTGACCGCGAGATTCGAAACCGCGAAGTCGGCGTCACGAAGACGGGGTTTCGACGGGTTGGCCCTGGGAAAACTCAACCCGCCGGGCTGTGAAGCCGGCCTTTTTCACCGCCTGCTGGATCTCCTCCCTCGTAAGGGACTGACCGTCCGTAAAAGCCAGGAGGACACGTCCGTTTTCTAGTTGCACCTCTACGTTCTGGATGGGGCCGAGCGCGTTAAGCTTCTTCTCGATTCCGTAGGCGCAAAACGGGCAGGCCAGGCCGTCGACCCACACGGTCGCGTCTGGAGACTCAATGCGACTCGTTTCTGGCCGGTTGCCCTGAGCATCAGCGGAAATGGGAATTGCAGCTCCGATAACGAGGATCACGAACAGGGCAGAAGTGACTGATCTGGCGGTCATGGGGGCAGGGTGTGTTGGGAAAGCGCGCGCAAGCACTTCTATGGGCTGTAGTACGGTACAGGGTTTCTGCGACACAGAATCGTTACGATAGAGGGGGGAATGAGGGGAAAACCCGGTCAAAGAAGGGTCATGTCCTGTGGTTTCTGGTTTCGGCACCACTCGGGGTCCAAGCCCTTTCTGGAGGTTACTTCCCCGGAGATGAGGCTCCTTGTGCAGCGTGAACCGCTGGAATGGAGCTGCTCGTCTCCCTCTGAAACCCTGCAAAGCGCTGTTTATTTAACGTGTCCGCTATATAGCAATTCTTTTATATAATCTATGTCCCGCCGCGAGGTCAACGACGAGAACTGCGTCCAGCCCGACCGGAGCGAGGACCTACTCCGGTCCCTCCGGTCGGAGGCGCTCGCTAGCGACCGGCTGGTCGCGATGGCCGCCTACTTCGACGCTGCCGGTAACGAGACCCGCCTGCGCATGCTCTACGTCCTGCACCGGGCAGGAGAGCTTTGCGTGTGCGACCTCGCCGACATCTTCGAGATCACGCAGCCCTCGGTATCTCGGCACCTCAAGATTTTGCGGGAGAAGGCCCTCGTCCAGGCCCGGCGGGACGCGCAGACCATCTACTACTCGGTCTGCACCGACAATGCCTTCGCCGAGATGCTCGTCGAGTTCTTCGAGTCGGACGAGACCGAGGCCATCACACTGAACCTGAATTCGACCGACCCGACCTCATGAGCGAGCACTCGTTTTCGAACGCGACGTCAAACTGGGGATTGGGAGCAGCGATTGGGGCGGCGGTCGGGGCCTCGGCCTGCTGCACGATCCCCCTCGCCCTGGTGAGCCTCGGAATCGGGGGAACGTGGATCGGAAGCCTCACCGCGCTTGCCCCGTACCGATGGGTCTTTGCGTCGGTGGCCGTCGGGGCCCTCGCCTACGCGGGGTACAACGAGTGGCGTCTCAGTCGCCGCCCAGGATGCGATTGCGAGACGATTTTTTCGTCGTCGTCGCGCCGCACCCTCCTGGGCCTGGGGACACTCGCGGCTGTTGCCCTCCTCGTAAGCCCCTGGCTCGTTGCTTCGTCCCCGAGCGGGGCCACGCAAACAGCCCGTTCCGCCGCGGTTCACGTCCAGGAGGACGCCCCGGCCGAAGGGGCTGAAGCGACAAGCACCGCCTCCCCGACCAGCTTTCAGCAGGTCGTGCTTGAAGTCAAAGGCATGACCTGCAGGACGTGTCCCATTGCGGTGCGGAAGGCTCTCAGGCGGGTCGAGGGCGTGTACGAGGCAGAGGCGACCTTGCAGCCGCCCCGAGCGGTGGTTCGCTTCGATCCCGAAAGGGTCTCGGTACAGGATCTGACGGAGGCTACGAAGAGCGCGGGGTTCCCGTCGTCCCAGAAATCCTCCTCCTAACGGCCCGACTCGATGCCTGACGTCCCCCCTGTAGAACGGACCTCAACGATCACGTGCCCCGAGTGTGGGCAGGAGACAGAGGTGGAGATGCCCACAGACAGCTGCCAGTACTTCTGGGAGTGCCGGGCCTGCCAGACCGTGCTCCGGGCGGAAGAGGGAGACTGTTGCGTATTCTGTTCGTACGGCACGGTGGCCTGCCCTCCGGTTCAGAAGGAAGGCGGAGCGTGCTGTTA
>CAZMDV010000459.1:0-2477 GCA_964564875.1 uncultured Salinivenus sp. | reverse complement strand
GCATCACCCTCGGCATCGCCAACTGGAAGACGCTGGTCGTCGTCGCCACCGCGATACCGACTTTATACCTCCTTCACGTCTACGTGATGGAACCCATTGGCAACCGGTTCGCGGAGACGGGCCTGCCTCGGCTCGTCGACTGGTACCGCGGCTACCTGAGGCGCATGCTTGAGCGCGACTACTCGGTCCCGTACGCACTCACCCGAAATACCGGTGCACTTGCCGCCCTCGTGACCGGGGTCGTCCTGGCCGGTCTGGGAGAACTCATCGCCGCGCTCACCGGATCCCTCTCGGGCGGCCTCTCCGGAACCCTCTTCGGGCCCGCCGCCGCAGGATTTGGAGCCGCATTGTCCGGCGCCCCCGCCGGGATGATCGTATACCTTCCGGGCGCCGCCCTCGCCGTGATTGGCGTCCTCGGCCTCCTCGTCCACACCCTGGAGATATTCTATCTGGGCGGCTGGACGACCGTCCAGTTCGGCGGCGCATTTCTTGCCGTGATGGGCCTGATTCTCGGCATCAACGTTCTCACCGGATCGCTTGCCCTCTCCACACTCGGAATCCTGCTGGCGGCTCCCGCCGCGATTGTCCTGATCGGCACCATCGGGGCCGTGTTCAACACCCGGGAGCACCTCCTACTTACGGACAACCGGGCAGCCCTGCTGCACGGATCGCTGGGGGGACTCGTGCTGATTGTGGGCCTCTACGTGATTGCCCCCACGGGGCAGGCCTTCTTCCCCGACACGGACCCGAACCGCGTGCGGATCAACGCCGAAGCCCCGATTGGCACCAACGTCGAAGCGTCGAACCGCATCGCCCAGACCGTGGAAGACCGCATCCTGACCCTCCTCGAGGAAAATCCCAACTCCGAGGCAAACGTCGAAAATCTTCTCGTGAACGTGGGCGTGGGGGGCGACCAGCAATTTGGCGGGGGATCCGACCAACCGAATCGGTCGCGCGTCTCCCTCAACATGGTCGACTACGCTGAGCGCCCCGAATCGTCCACCCGCACCCTTGAAAAACTCCGCGCCCAGTTGCAGGGCATCCCCGGAACCGACATTGAGTTCACGAAAGAACAGCAGGGCCCGCCGACGGGTCCACCCGTCAACATCGAAATCTCGGGCCCCGAGTTCGACCAGATCACGGACATTTCCACGGAGGTGAAACGCCGTCTCCGCGACGCTGCCCAGAGCGGACGTCTCCCCGGCCTCGTCGACGTAACTGACAATTTGAACCGGGGCCGTCCTGAGATTCAGGTCGACGTGGACCGCGAAAAAGCCGCGCAGTTTGGGCTCTCGACCGCTCAGATTGCCCGGACCGTTCGGTCGGCCATCCAGGGCACAGAGGCCGACACGTACCGCAGCGGCGACGATGAGTACGACATCACCGTGCGTCTTCAGGAGGCGGACCGCACGAGCGTCGAAAGCCTCGAAAACCTCACGGTGTCGACTGTCGTGGGGCAGCAGATTCCCCTTACGTCGGTGGCCGACATCGAGGAAGGGACCGGCTACGGATCCATCACCCGCATCGACGAGAGCCGCGTGGTCACCGTGTCCGGCGATGCGGCCCCCGGCTACAACGGCCCGGATGTTCTCAACCGCGTCCAAGACGAGCTCTCCGAGTATCGAGAACGCCTACCGCCGGGCTACACCATGGAGTACACCGGCGGCAATGAGGAGCAGCAAGAGTCGTTCGGCTTCCTCGGCACGGCCCTGGCCATCGGTGCCGCGCTCATCCTGCTCATCATGATCGTCGAGTTCAACTCCATCAGCGCGCCGTTCATCATCATGGCGGCCGTGGGACTGAGCCTGATTGGGGTCCTACTGGGCCTCATTCTCACACGCACCCCCTTCAACCTCTTCACCTTCATCGGCATCATCGCCCTGGCCGGCATCGTGGTGAACAACAACATCGTGCTGGTCGACTACATCATGCAGCTGCGGGGGCGGGGCCGCGACAAGCAAGACGCCATCATTGAGGGAGGAGCCACGCGCCTGCGCCCCGTCCTGCTCACCGCGCTGACCACCATCCTCGGACTCGTGCCGCTCACCTTTGGCATCAACGTCGACTTCGTGGGCCTGCTGGCCGACTTCGCGCCGAACTTCCAGTTCGGAAGTGAAAACACGCAGTTCTGGGGCCCGATGGGCACGGCCATCATCTCGGGCCTCACTTTCGCCACGTTCCTGACCCTCGTTATTGTGCCGGTGATGTACTCGGCGTTCGATTCCGTTAGCCTGCGGATAACCCAGGCCTTCGGGGGCAGCGAAGACGATGGATCGATCGTCAGCGACACGGTGGTTACCGAGAGCCTTCTCGACGACGGCGTGCCCGGCGACGGCGCCCCTGCAACCCCGGAGGCCCCGCCGGCGGAGCCGGAACACCCGACCGGCGCCTAGCGCGCTTCGGCGCTGGGACGGCGCGGCCCCTCCCCTAAACAACTGGCCGCACCTGTTGCGCGGGCGCACAGGCGGCCCCTATCC
>CAZMDV010000458.1:0-2483 GCA_964564875.1 uncultured Salinivenus sp. | reverse complement strand
GTTTTCGGATGACGAAATGACCAGACTGAGTCACGGCCCTTCAACTCGGCTCTCGCAACGGGGACTCCTCAACGAAGCGAGGTCAAATCTGGGAATCAACGTCCTGTCCGGGTTCGGGCAGACACGCGAGAGGAAAACATCGGCTGTGCGACGAACGCGGCCCCCTCAAAGGCGTCCCCCGGCGATCGAGTCCGGTCGCCGGCTCTCCGTGCTCGGGCATGACTTCGTGTATGCACCTCACCGATGTCGGCGGGGGGACGCTCGTCTCCGAACTTGGCCGTGCGGTGTTGGCACAGGTGACGGTTGAAGCGTTGGCCGCTGAGCTGGAGGTGCTCGTTCCCGTCCGGGGGAGGAACGAAGGCCAGAACCGGATATTCTACCTTCCACTGTCGCGAAGCTGCGCCCCTGCTTCACGCCCGCACATGACCATTCTCCTGATCGGCGGCACCGGATTTGTCGGTCGGCACGTCACGCGGCGCCTCGCGGAGGCCGGCCACGCCGTCAGTGTCTTCCACCGTGGCCAGACGGATCCGGACCTGCCCGCATCGGTCTCCGCCCTCCAGGGCACGCGCGACGACCCAGACGCTCTCCGTGACGCCCTCGACGCCGTGGTGCCCGACGTGCTCGTGGACGTGATCCTGTACACCGAGGCCCAAGCCGACGCCCTCACGGAGGTTGCCGACGGACGGACAGAGCGCCTCGTCGTCCTCAGCAGCGGCGACGTGTACCGGCAGTACGACGGACTGCGCGGCCAGTCCGACGTGCCGCCGGACCCGGTCCCCCTGACGGAGCATGCGCCGCTCCGGGCCTCTCGGCATCCGTACCGCGGCACCGATACCGATTTTGGCTACGCGCACGGCTACGACAAAATCCTCGTCGAGGAGCAGGTCCGGGCGGGCCCCGTGCCCGCCACCATTCTCCGCCTGCCGAAGATGTACGGGCCCGGCGACGACGAGCATCACGTGGGCCGCGCGCTGGCCCAGCTCCGCGAGGCCGACGGCGAGCTGGTGCTGAGCGAGCAGAGGGCGCGATGGCGGTGGTCGCGCGGGTACGTCACCAATGTTGCCGCGGCCACCGTTGCGGCCGCAACCGACCCGGTGGCCGCCGGGCGCACCTACAACGTCGGTGAGCCGGACGCGCTGCCGCAGGCGACGTGGCTGCGGCGGATCGCCGAGGTGGCGGGCCTCGATACGACAGTCCAGGCGGGGCCCGAGGCGGAGCCGCCCGACGCACCGCCGTTCGACTGGGCCTACTCGATGGCGCTCGACACACGCCGAATCCGTACCGAACTCGACTTCGCCGAACCGATCTCGCACCCGCAGGCGCTGGTCCGGACGGTTCTCTGGGAAACAGACGGGTGATCGGCCCCCAGATTAGTCCTCTTCCACGACGGTCCAGTACAGGTCCACGCTCTTCTGCCGGAGATCCTCGAGCGACCCGTCGTTCTCGATGACGTAGTCGGCCCGGTCGCGGAGTTCGTCCTGGGGAAGCTGGTGCTGCATCCGGGCCCGCACCTCTTCGGGCGCCACGTCGTCGCGGGCCACGACCCACTCGATGCGGTCCGGGGCCGGGGCCACCACGGCGGCCGTCGCGTCGACGTGCTCGTCGCCCCCCGCTTCGAAGAGAAGCGCCGCCTCATGGACGAGCAGTGAGAGCCCCTCGTCCGCCGCTCGCGTCTTGGCCGCCTCAAACGCCTCGAAGACGTGGGGGTGCACGAGGGCGTTTAGCCGCTCGAGCCGCTCCGCGTCGCCGAACACCCGGTCGGCGAGGTAGGCCCGGTCGAGCGTGCCGTCCTCGTCGTAGGCCGCCTCGCCGAACGCCTCCACGATGGCGGCCCGCACGTCGGGGTCGGCCTGCATGAGCCGCTTTGCCTCGATGTCGGCGTAAAAGACCCGGGCCCCCTGCTCTTCCAGGAAGCCACAGACGGTCGTCTTGCCGCTCCCGATGCCCCCAGTCACACCCAGCGTCGTCACAGTGGCGAATTTCGGATGGCGAATCTCAAATGATGGACAGCGAGTGTCCTCGATCTGAATTCGTCACTTGGCTCTCGCAATTCGACACTGGCCGGTCATCCCGGAGGCCAGTCCATTCGGCGCCCGCCGAGGAGGTGGAGGTGGAGGTGCCACACCGACTGTCCCCCGTCGTCGCCACAGTTGATAACGGTGCGGTATCCGTCACGCAGCCCCTCCTCCTGGGCCAACTCCCGCGCTACGATAAACAAGTGCCCGACGAGGTCCTTGTCCTCCGAATCCAAATCGTCGAGCGACGGGATGGGCTTGTGGGGCACGACGAGGATGTGCGTCGGCGCCTGTGGGTTGATATCCCGAAAGGCAATACACCGATCGTCTTCGTGAAGAATGTCGGCGTCGACCTCCCGGTCGATGATTTTTTGGAAAATGGTTTTCTCGGACATGGAGGCAGTTCCGCAGTCCGTGAGAAGAATCGAGGGGTGGCCGCGCTCACTGGCGGCCGCTTCCTAAAAT
>CAZMDV010000457.1:0-2488 GCA_964564875.1 uncultured Salinivenus sp. | reverse complement strand
CGAGAATTGACCTCCGATATGAGATTTTCTAATGCACATTTGAAGTCTCCCTAGGGTATTCCTTCAGCCGCGTAGATTTGTAGTTAGATTTGTAATAGTACGCTCGACTCGCTGGGATTCTCAACCCATTCGTGGGGGGCAAATGCGCTTACATCATCCTCAATTCGCTTCCCACGACTACCACGGCGTCAACCGCCATTCTACGGGATTAATGCGCGATCCCAAAATCCCAGGCAGGTCGCTCCGAGCGCAGCCCGGAGACTACTTCCTCCCTTCGGTCGGGGCGAAGTCGAGGAGCCGCCACGGAGGTCAGCAGTCCTCTCCAGTGAGATTTCTCGACTCCGCTCGAAAGGACGGGCCGATAGGTTGGGATTTTGAGATCGCTCCGGAACCCAATAATGAGTCTTGTCAGAGCACCGCCGTCCCTTTCCACAAAACCCGCCGCCGTCTGAAGCACGTCCAACATCTCGTAGAGGATGCATGAGGCTGCTGAGCCACCGCTTCCTGGGGTTGGAGGTGCCACTCCCATTCCACCGGACCGTCAATGTCCCGAAATGGATCGCTCTCAGCGGCGTCCTCGAGGGGCGAGGCAAGCCCCTCCCCACTCTCTTCATCCCATTCTTCAGCAGTGACGCGGACCCGCACCCCACTCGTTCCGTATCAAGCTATGTCCACGACCTCATTGAGCCAGTGGAGTTGTCCGTCAATCAGAATGGCGCGGTACGACTCAGATATAGTGAATCAGAATCCGGATAGACCGCGCTTTCCGTAATCTTTCCGAGACGAGATGGGTTCTGCAGACGCATCCCGGAGATTGGAATTCTGTCTTTTCTCCGACCGTTTGGAATCGTGTGCATTCCCGAACCAATGGGGGAGGAGACTGTGGGGGAGGAGCGCGGTCTCCTCGACCGGCCCGGTGCACTTAAGGTCGTGCAGGGCCCTGACGTGGCACCCTTCGATGTCTGGTCCCTGGTGGAGCCGGAGACTCTCGACCATCTCTAGACGGACCGAGCGCACCACGAGGGTTCGACGGGAGCGTCGAGTTTGGCGTGGTCCCTCCCGTTCCGGACGGGTGAGGGGACCGGCGCGCGTGCCCGGCGGAGCCCGTGCCGGTGGGGACAACGTCCTCGGGCGGGCGGCATGGCCGGTCCTGACCTCCGCCCGGCACCGGACAGGCGTTCCTTCGTACCTCCTCACTCAGTGCCCGCGATCGGAGCCGCCCCCCCCTCTGGCGGAGAAACATGGGAGGTTTTCTCCCGCGTATAGAACGAAATCTCGCGCATCCCTTGCCCACACGCCTTGACCGGCTCTCACTGATGTCTGGCGAAGAAACGTCTTCGGGGGAGGAGAGGCCGGCAGAGCATCCGAGCGGCGGATCCTCGTCCTGGAAACCGTATCGTCCCCCTGGGACCAGACGGGGAGGCTTTCTGCGTCTCCTTCGACGCCACGCCTTCTCAATTACTCTCGTGGCAGCGGTCCTCGCCGTTGGGGCGTTAATTTACTTTTCGCCCCGGCGCCTCGCCCCTGAGCCGGATGGCACGGGGGTCGCTCTCGGCAGAGAGGCCGTCTCCGACGACGCGTACGCAACTCTTTCGGTCTACTCCGAACCGGAAGGGGCAACGGTCATTATTGGGGACGACACTGTTGGCGTCACGCCGATCGACACCCGCCGCGTCCGCTCGGGAACGCACGTGATGTCCGTCGCCAAGAAGGGCTACGTCAGCCGCGACACTGCGATGACGCTTGCTGCCAACCAGTCCGCCGTGTACGTGCCCCGATTGAGCCCCGAGGGGACCGCGTCAGAGGGTGAGCAGCGCGAGGCCCCCGCCCCGTCGACCCCAGAGGACGTTGGCCCGGGGCCGAGCGCGGACCCGGATCAAGCCACGGACCCGCCCCGGGACGAGGCGTCAGCGCAGGACTCCTACGCCGGCGCCCCCTCAGGGGCCAGCCGGGAGCAGGAGGCGAGCCGAGAGCGGGCCCCCAGCCCCGACCCCGCCGCTGAAGACGAGACCGACTCGTTGGTGATGGGAACTCTGGAGTTGAGTACAGATCCGGAAAGCACAGTGGTCGAATTGAACGGGTACAAGGTCGGCACGACGCCGGTGAGTCTCGACCAGGTAGTCGCAGGCACGCACGAGGTCGCGTTTACCCGACCGGGCTACGAGACAGTGACGAGACGCGTAGACGTGGGGGAAAAAGATACGGTCACGGTCGAAGCGTCCCTCGAATTGCAGACCGGATACCTGCGTGTCCTCGTTCGACCGTGGGGCTCGATCTTCGTCAATGACCAGCGCCGCATGAAGAACTCAGACGTCTGGTACGAGACCAGCCTCCAGGCGGGCACTTACACCATCACTGCCCGCCATCCGACGTTGGGCGAAAGGGAACGGGCAGTCGAGGTTGCGCCGCAGGACACACAATCGGTCGTCCTGGACCTGCGAGAGAATTGACCTCTCCCCCGGCTAAAGCAGTCTGAAACTACTTCTTC
>CAZMDV010000456.1:0-2507 GCA_964564875.1 uncultured Salinivenus sp. | reverse complement strand
GAAGAGCGTGTGAACAACAACGCCGTTAGCGGACCCAAACGCAAGGCGGTCTCCCGACGGAGCACGCCGTCGCTCCCTGCTGCAGCAGGGGCCCTCCTCCTGGTGATCTTCACAGGTCTCCGAACCACTCCCCCGCCTTCTCCAGATCCGCGTTGCCGCCCGTCACGAGGACGGCCACCCGCTGATCAGTCACGTCCACCGCCCCCTCCAGGAGCGCCGCCGTGGCCAGCGCGCCCGTCGGCTCCACGACGATTTTCATCCGTTCCCAGAGCAGGTGCATCGCCCGCAGGATCGCCTCGTCGGAGACCGACACCACGTCGTCGGCGTATTCGAGCACGAGTGGGAACGTGACCTCGCCAAGGTGCCGGGTCCGGGCCCCATCGGCAATCGTGTCAGGATGGGTGACCTCATGCAGCGTGCCCGTCTCGATCGACCGCTCCGCGTCGTTGGCCGTCGCGGGCTCCACGCCGATGACCCGGCAGTCCGGCGCCAGCGCATCCGCTGCGAGGGCGCAGCCGGAGAGCAGCCCGCCGCCCCCGCAGCACACGAGCAGCGTGTCGATCCCGCTCACCTCTTGCAACAATTCCAGCCCCGCTGTGCCCTGCCCCGCCACCACGTCCGGATGATCGAAGGACGGGATGAGCGTCAGATCCCGCTCCTCCGCGATCTCGGCGGCGAGTTCTTCGCGGACCGTCGTCTCGGGATCGTACGGGATGATCTCCGCACCGTAGCCCCGCGTCGCGTTCAGCTTCACTTCGGGCGCGGTCTCCGGCATCACGATGGTGGCGGGAATGTCGAGCAGCCGTCCGGCCAGTGCGATGGCCTGGGCGTGGTTGCCCGACGAGTACGCGATCACGCCCCGCTCCTTCTGTTCGTCGGAAAACTGCGCGAGCGCGTTGTAGGCCCCGCGGAACTTGAAAGCGCCGACGCGCTGGAAATTCTCGCACTTAAAGAAGGCCGTGGCTCCGGTACGGGCGTCGACGGTGCGGGAGGTCATGACGGGCGTCTCTTCCGCCACGCCGTGGAGGCGCGTGGCGGCGGCCGATACATCGTCGAACGTCACCTGCAGGTCGTCCGTGTCGACGGGAAAATCGGCGACGGGGGTGGGCGTGCTCATGAGAAATGGCGGCTCAGAAGACGAATGACGAAAACGGGCGGGAGCTACCGGCGTGGGGGCTATGGCTCGTCCTCGAACATAAACGCCGCCAGCAGACGGTGGAAATGATGCGTGCCCACCTCGCCGGAGGGGGAGTACCGGCCGCGGTCGTAGAGGCGACTCTCCACGCCCTGCTGCACCTGCTCCACGATCTCCTCGTCCTCCAGCTCCACGCGGTTGAGCCCCGCTCCTGCTCCTGCGTCACGTTTGGATTCGTCGGCCACGAAGTAGCGGAACGACACCTTCGTCCGCGTCGGCCCCAGCGGCCGCACGATGTTGACCGAGAGGCCCCACGGGTAGAAATTGAGCATCAGGTTCGGGAACAGCCAGAAGTAGTAGGCGGCCACGTCGATGCCAGCGTCGGGATGGGCCTCGGGCAGGTTGAAGGTGTGTTCGCCGGAGGACCCGACGCCCAACTGTAGGCTCGAGTAGTCGAACGGTTCGGTCGTGTAGGCGTCCCGGTCGAGCGCGCCGCCGAGCGTGTTGCGGTGCACGAACGGGATGTGGAGCCCCTCCAGGTAGTTTTCGCAATAGAGGGCCCAGTTGGCGTCGACCAGGTAGTCCTGCGAGCCTTCCGCGTCGAACCGCAATGCGTCGAGATCCATCCAGCCGACCCGCTCGCGGACCGGCGCGATCCAGCCGTCGAACGGCAGGGCCGGGTCGAGCGCGCAGAACACGAACGGGCCCCACGTGGCCAGCTCGGCGGCGGGGAGGTCGTCGGCGGGCGACGGGAAGTCCTCCGCCTCCTCGAACCCGGGCATCGACAGGAAGCACCCGTCCATCCCGAAGCGACGTCCGTGGTAGCGGCACTGAATCGAGGTCCCCGGCAGGTGCCCCTCGCCCTCCACGAGGATATTGCCACGGTGGGTGCACACGTTCGAGAGGCAGTGGAGGGACTGGTCCTCGTCGCGAACCAAGAACAGCGGCTCGTCGAGACAGCCCTCTAGCAGCGTGAACGGCTTCACCGCCCCGGTCGTCGCGAGCTCGCGTCGGTTGCCCACCAGGTGCCACGAGCGGGCGAAGACCATGTCTTTCTGGTGCTCGAAGTAGGCGGGCTCGTGGTAGAGCGCTGACGGCGGCGTGGAGGCGGTTCGGATGTCGGGATCGATCTGGAAGGAAGGCGGGCTGTTCGCCGAGCCGGAGGTGCGGGGAAACGCGTTCATAGTGCCGGGGAGCCGAAGTGGGACAAAGACGGCAGGATATGGATGAAGTCTCCCGCCTCTGCGTTGTTCTCTTTCCTTATCGCTCCCCGTCTTAGCGACGCCAGACCGATGGCGGATGCTCCTTGGGGGAGATCAACAGCAGGGGGCTATTCTCTCGTCCCTTACCTCATCTTCCAACATGCAGACGC
>CAZMDV010000455.1:0-2513 GCA_964564875.1 uncultured Salinivenus sp. | reverse complement strand
GGGGCTGGCGGGGCGACCTCTGCGGGGAGCCCGGACAACTGAAAAAAGCAGAGAACTGGTACCGGGCCGCCCTTACGAAAAAGATGGGGGAAGCCCGAGGAAGCCGCCGATGCCGATGGGTGGCTCACCGCACTCGGCGAACCGGACGCCACGCAACAGGGGGGCGGGCACTAATCTGACGTTCGCCCTTTCGCCCGAGAGAGCGACCCCCAGATTCCTCCCTCTCGGGCGGGCGTCTCCACGTCCTCAGTCCCTGCTCCACCTCGAAGGTGCCAGTGACCAGGTGCACTCGGCATCCGATCCCCCTAGAACTCGAAGAGCAGGCCGCCCTTGATGCTGAAGATGGAGGTCGTGCTTCCCTCCGTGAACACGGGGGAATACTGCGCCTCCACGAACGGCCCGACCGATCCGACCCGGAATTCGGCGCCAAAGACCGCGTTGAGGCCAAGGTCGGTGGACCCATCCCCCTCCTCAGGGGACGACCGGTACACGCCCAGCCCGGCCCCGCTGTAGGGGGTAAACGCCTCATTGTCGACGCCAAACCGGTACAGCGCGTTGGCGGAGAGGGACCAGAAGGGATCCTCTGTAAAATAGAAATCGAACGTCGGGTTGATGGCGATCCGTGAGGCCGGCAGTCCAATGCGCACGTCGGCCCCGACGAACGGCTCCTCAATATCCCCGGCGTCCAGGCCGACACGCGGACCGACCTTCACGGTCGTTTCTCCCGGAGCGGCGGTTTGGCCGCTTGCCTCCGTCGGGATCGAAAGAGCCAGGAACGCAGCGGTGGCGAGAAGGGCGAATTGCTTCGGAAGGGAAGGTTGCATTGGATACGCCTATGGCTGGTTCGGAAAAGCGAACGTGCGGGATGCGTGTGGCAGAGACGATGTGGCGTCTATCGGCATCGCAGGCAGGGCAGGCCGTCGCACACCGCGACTGGCACAAATCGCGACGGGACCGACACTACTCATCGCCAGAACGTTCCTGGACGCGCTCGCGGTACTCCTCGCTTGCGTAGACGGCCACCTCAACGCGCCGGTTTTGCTGGCGTCCCTCGGGGGTCTGGTTCGAGGCCACCGGTTCGCTTTCTCCTCGCCCCGCCGTGCTCAGACGTGAGGGGTCGACGCCTTGCTCCCTTAGATAGTCGGCCGCCGAGTCTGACCGCCGCTCGGACAGTTCCTGATTGTACGACTCTGAGCCTTTCGAGTCGGTGTGCCCCACGATAAGGATCTTTGTTCCGTCAAACTCCTCCATGCTGTTGGCAAACTCGGCAAGGTCCCGCTCGGCCGCCGGTCGGAGCGCCGCCGAGTCAAAGTCGAAGAGGAGCCCGCTGTCGAATGTGACCTTGATGCCCTCCCCGACCCGCTCGATTTCGGCGTTGTCAAGCTCTTCGGCGAGTTGTTCGGCCTTCTTGTCCATCCGCTGGCCGATAATCGCGCCGGCCGTCCCCCCGATCACCGCTCCAAGGATGGCCCCCTCGGCCGTGCCCCCCGCGGCCTTCCCAACGGCCGCCCCGGCCGCCGCGCCGGCCCCCGTTCCGATGGCGGCGCCCTTTTCGGTGTTGCTCAGGCTTGAGCATCCCGCGGTGAGAAGAGCAACGGCAACCAGAATCGAGAGAACGGAGGTCGAGGCTCGCAAAATACGCATGGGTAGGTCAGCGTGTGCTTAATGAAAAGTGAGGCCCAGTGAATTGGGCAGGCTGGAACGACTGGGGATGCGTTCCTTCTGCCATACAGACCAGTGCCCGCCGGGTTGTGAGGAGCAGTTCAGGATCTTCCGATGGTTCGGTGATGACTCGCCGAGACCGGAGTTTCCCGGCAAGCGCTCCTTCCGGGTGCTCACGTCCTCCCCGCAAACTGTCTGCCGACCGCCGCCAGCGGCGTTCGAGTCTCTTTTCTCTCCCGCAGGTGTGCGGTCGGCGCGACGGGTGTGCAAAAGATTCCACATCACAGCTCCCCTGTACTCGGGAGAGTCCACCCCGTGGTTGCCCCAGTAGCTCCAGTGGAGGGGAGGGGCGGCGTGCTGCCGAGCGGGGCCTGACCGTGCGCTGCCGCACGCTCGGTGGTGCGAAGGGAGCAGAAGAAGCTCAGGCTGTATCGGACCATAAGCATGACCGTTCGCTGGTAGTGCCATCTTTCGTTGGCGGCTCGGCACTCCCGATGAGAACACTGGCAATCCGAACAGCACCGGCGGCCCACGAGGGTTCGTCACGACGTGGACGACGCCAGGCCCGCACTTCAGGACCGGGGCGAGACGGTCCGACAGTCGCTTGACGCGCTCGGTGCGAAGAGGCCCCCCGAGCAACGCGAGAACTGCTGAAGACTGGTTGTGACGTTCGCCTGTTGCCAGGCGCGCACAACTGCCTCGGCGGTCAAGACGCAGGGCAAGACCGATAGGATCTCCGGGCGCAATCGCAAAAAGTGGACGCTCTTGAGGCCCTCAGATTTCGAAACAACGAGCATGTGCCCCGAGAGGGCCCGGATCTTTCGGCGCTGGGCGGCCCGTCTTCCCCGCAG
>CAZMDV010000454.1:0-2517 GCA_964564875.1 uncultured Salinivenus sp. | reverse complement strand
GTAGGAACAGGTGCTTTGGGCTAGGCGGCTCCCTCAGGGGAAGGAATCCCTTAAGAAGGAATCCCTTAAAGAGGGAATTGGGGACGCGTCGCACCGTTGGGAGCCGCGCCGTTGGGAGCCGTGTCGGGGGGCTCTCGGCGTCAAGCGGTTGTCCCGTTGGCGTGGAAATGCTGTTCGAAGCCCTCCTTGTTCCACACCACCTCCGTTCCGCTTCCGATCACCCAGGCCACCCCGAGCGCTTCGGCCACGGCCGCCTTGCTTGCGCCCGCGTCCAGGGCCTTCTCCATGTGGGAGCGCGTGCAGTGCCGGCACCGGAGCATCGTGCTTACGGCTACGGCAATCAGCTCCTTCGTGACGCGGGGCAGCGTGTCGCTCTCAAAGATCGACGACTTGAAGTCCCAGAACGCGCGGTCGGCGTCGGGCAGAAACTCGGAGCGCCAGTCCTCCCCGAGCACCTCGGCAAAGTCCTCCTTCATCCAGAAGACCTGCGTGCCGCCGCCCTGCCCCCAGGCCACCGCCAGGGCCTCGGCGATCTCGTCCTCGCTGGCACCTGCCTCTTTTGCGCCATCGAGGTGGCCGTCGGTGCAGTGCGGGCACCGGGCGACCGCCGAGACGGCCGCGGCGATCAGTTCTTTGGTTTTTCGAGAGAGGGCATCCCCGTCGTACACCCGCTCGGCGAAGCGGGCGAACTTCTTTTGGGGTTCGGGCAGGTGCTCGGCAATCCAGCTGTCGGAACCAGTGACGTGTTGAGACATCGGCGTAGAGAATGGAGGGTGTAGAGGGTACGACGTGGAGACTCTTACGGGCGAGTCCCGGCGGACATCGTTACAGATTCCTTCAGCGGCACTACGCCCTCGCCTCGTTCGAAACAGAAATGGCGAAACAGAAATGGCTCCAGCAACAGTCAGGAATGTCAAGCAGGAGTATAGGGGTTTGATTGCCGCGGGGGAGGACGCGGAGTCAAATGGTCCCATCCAAACCCTCGTTCTGAGCGGAAAATTATTGGCCCCGGCCGCCAGGTCTTCCGAATCTCGCGTGCACCCCGACGCGCTTCCCGTGACCTTTCCTACGTGCTGCATTCCGAGACGAATCTCTCCCAAGCCGAAACGCCCAGTGAGATGCCCGTTGCCGAAGTGACGACGACCGATTTGCGGAAGACGCGGTACCAGGCCGAGTCGAAGGGCGACGTCAGGAAGACCCGGCAAGGGGACAAGATCGAAACGACATATGGAGAGGTCCTGCGGTTTTCAGAAGAGGAGGTGGAGCCCATCAGCGTCACCGACGAGTAGGAACGTGCTCGCGCCGACCCTTCGCACGCGGCGCGGCAGACCGCCTAAATGCCCCCGCTGCGCCCCGGATTTACGGGCTCAAGATAAAGACCGACAATGAGACGTTCCCTCCCTGGTCCTGCCCCCGCGATCCACGCCCGTGAGGACGGCGTCCTCACCTTTAACGCCTGCAACTCTCGACGTATCCGGAGGCCCCTTCCTTGGAGGGTGCCTTTGGGATCTCCGCCGGAACGTTTTGGACTTCTTCACGGTGTACGTCACCGAAACTTATCTTCTGACGTGCTTTCCGAAAGTAGGTCCCACTCCCATGAAATCAAAGCTCACGCTCCGCCTCGACGAGGATCTAAAAGAGCGCGCCAAGCAGCTTGCCGACAGGCGGGGGACCTCCGTCTCGAAAATCGTCGAGCACTACTTCAAGCTTCTTCTTCGGGAGGACGCTTCCGACGTCTCCGGCGAGGGAGTCTCCTCAAGTGAGGATCGGTCAAATGGAGACCAGTCAGGTGCTGCCGCGGAGGAGACGACCCTTTCCCCGCGAATCCAGAAGCTCAAAGAGAAGCTAGGAAAGCCGGCTCCGGAGATCGACATGGATGAGGACACCCGGCGCTGGGTCGAGGCCGCTGCCAAGAAGCACGCGTAGTCCACCTGGCGGTCTACACCTGGCGGTTTGTACGCTCTGACTGGTACGTCCCCACTTCTCCGTATCTGCGGTCGTGTTGCCGGGCCGACGAGACTTTGTAGCCCTTATGCAGTGCCTCTGTTTTCGCTTTTCCCAACGCGGTTCTCCGCTTCCAACGCACAGTTTCCTCGATGCGAGTTCTGTTCGATACCAATATCATCATCGACGGAGCCGTCCCCGAGCGTCCCTACCATGAGGAGGCTCTCCAGCTCCTCTCCTACGCGGACCGCGGTCAAATCACCGGCTTGGTTGCGCCCGTCTCCTTCTCTACATGCTGGTACGTGGCGATGACCCATCACGACGTAGACCCCCGGCCCCTCTTCGAAACGGTGGAAACGGCCTTTGAACTCGCGCCGATGAACAGGGCGGCTCTACGCGAGGCCCTCCAGGCCGGAAGCGAAGCGGACTTCGAGGACGCCTATCTCGCCGGGGCCGGAGCCGAAGCAGGAGCGGACATTGTCGCGACCCGAAACGACCAGGACTTCGCGGGAGGTCCCCTGACTCCGTACCGCCCAGAGGCCCTTCTGCGGATGCTCCAGTAGTGAGCGCTCC
>CAZMDV010000453.1:0-2520 GCA_964564875.1 uncultured Salinivenus sp. | reverse complement strand
CATGCGGCACGGTCGCATGAGCCGTCGCTTCGAGGAGCGCAACGCCGAGCGCATTTTGCAAGCCGTCGATCAGCTCACTGCGGAGACCTTCGACGAGACACTGATGGAGACGCTCATCGAACAGGTGAGCTTCGGGGCCGGCGAGCGCGACCTCGTAAACTCGGGCCTGGAGGATACGATGTCGCACGCCTACGGCGAGATCCGGGCCATCCGGGAAGAGAAAGACGTGGATATGCGCACGGCGGCCTTCAACAACGCAATCGACAAGATTGCGAGCTCGTACGAGAAGATGGGCATCTTTCCGTAGCAAGGCGCTCCCCCGGTGGAAAGGCCCACGCGTTCTCGCGAGCCCCCGCCAAACACGGCGCTCCGGAGCAGCGAAGTGCTTTCAGTGCCCCCGTGCCCCCATTCACCCCGTCCGTCTCCGATTTCCCCTACGGTCAGAGGCCGCTGGGCCTCCATCGCTCCACGAGGCTTTCGACATGCGATCACTCTGGGAGCAGCGCGTTCTGGTTGACAGACGTTAAGGATTCTGTTACTTTATCGGAAAAGCGTCCACGATGGCTTTCATTACCACAGTGGTCTCCCGCCATGCACACGGTACAGCGTCTTTGCGGGCTCCTCCTTGCGTTGCTACTCATCGGCTCCACGAGTGTCTGGGCTCAGCTCCCATCCAATGAGTTGGAGGGCACGTGGAAGATGGAGTCGCAGAAGCTCATTTATCCGGATTCCGTCGTGAACCAGAGTGGAAACTGGGGGGCGAACTACAAAATTCTGAACTCGACGCACTTCGCCTGGGGCCGCGAGACGGAAGACGGGGAGTCGGTGCTCGCCGGGGGAGGGCGCTACGAGTACTATCCGAAGCAAGACGTGTACATCGAGCACATCCAGTATCATTCGGACCCCTCGTTGAACGGAGTGACACTCCGGTTCAAAGCCCGGGTCGAGGGAGACACGTGGTACCACATCGGAGAAGTGAGCGACCACAAGCTCCGCGAGGTGTGGAAGCGGGTTGATCCGAAAAAAGTTCGGGCCCAGCTCCGAGGAGACACGACGGCGGCCGAGGGGCAGGCGACGGGGTCCCGGAAGCAGTAGTCGAAGCGACGACGCGGAGTGCATCTCGCTTCAACGTTGGGCGAAAGAGCGTGCGTCCTGGAGGGGCGCCGCGGTTCTCCTACGGCAGCGTCTCGGCGCCCCGCCCCGCTGCGCCCCCCCGTGTAGCGGCGTGGTCTTTGATGATCGAGACGGTTTCCGCAACGTCGTCGGTGGCCGCGAGACGATCTTCGTAGGGCGTGCCCTCCGCCAGCGTCTCGAGGAGGGAGTACACCGGTTTCGTCTCGGTCCAGTAGGTGCGGTCCAGAAACACCATCGGGCTGGCCAGTCCGAACGTCTCGTAGTGGTTCTGCGCCGCGTCCATAAACACCTCCTGGATGGTGCCGGCGCTGCCCGGGGCGTAGACGACGCCGTACGTGGCGATGGCGAGCAGCCCATCCTCGCGGATGCTGTTGGCAAAGTACTTGGCCACGTGGGTGGAAAAGAGGTTGGAGGGCTCGTGGCCGTAGAACCAGGTGGGGACGGCGAGGCTTTCGGCCCGGTCGGGATAACGCTCGCGGACATCGAAGGCGCGATCGAGGTAGGTGTCGTCGGTGTATTGTGGGGCGGCGGCGAGGGTATCGATGGCGTCATCAACCGCATCGGCCTCGTACGAGGCCAGCCCGGCGCCAAGGTTGGCGGCTTCCATCGCCCCGGGACCGCCGCCCGTCGCCACGAAGAATCCCGCCCGGGTCAGTCGCCAGGCCAGTCGGGCCACCCGACGGTACAGCTCGGTGTCGCGTGCGAGTTGGTGGCCGCCCATGATGCCGACCACCTGCCGGTCAGGGCCGTCGTCGGGGTAGAGAAGATCCCGCAGGGCATTGTCGATGGCGTGGTCGTGGATGCGGAAGGCGAGGGCGTCCATCACCGGGGCATCGCGGCCGTCGCGCTTCCGGTCTTTGAAGTACCGGTAAATCCGGGCATCGACCGTCTGATTTCGGGTGTCGGGCTGGCCGCGCTCGTAGCCCTCCATAAGCTCGTCGGGGCTGTAGAGGGCGGCCCGGTACGGCCGAAACGGAACGCCCACGAAGCCCGGAAAGATGGTGCCCCCGGTCTCACGGACGTGTTGCTCCGCGGCGTCGGAGAGCTGGCAGCCGAGGAAACAGGCGTCCTCAGCCGAGACCGCGGCAAGGGACTCCTCCACGTCTGAGCCTGCGAGGTCGATCCCCTGGACAACGACGTTCTGGAGGGAGCCCTCCTGTTTGAGGTGCCGGCGCAGGGCCTCAATGGACTCGATCTCGATGACTTCGTAGGGGCAGCACTCGTACATGGACGTGGGGGCGAAGGGGAAGAAGATGAGCGGGACGAGAACTCCGTTCTCCGACGGAGGGGGGCGTTACGGAGGGAGGGGCGTTCCCCAGGGCCGAACGTGCCCCAAGAGAGACGCGCCGTGTACGAATCTAGATACAAGCGGCAACCCCGGAATGT
>CAZMDV010000452.1:0-2522 GCA_964564875.1 uncultured Salinivenus sp. | reverse complement strand
TGCGCGAAAGGCGCGTAATCCGCGTGGCGGTGGTCTACGCCGGGACGGCGTTTGTCATTTTGCAGCTCGGGGAGATCCTGGTCGAGCCGTTCGATCTTCCCGGCTGGACGCTGCGGCTGATCACACTGGTCCTTGTGCTTGGCTTTCCGCTGGCGGTGGGGCTGGCGTGGGTCTTCGACGTCACCGAGAAGGGACTGGTGCGAACCGGGAGGGAGGCTACCAGTCCGGAAAATGATTCTGGCGGCAAACCATTTACCTCCGACGTGGTGTTGATTGGCCTTCTCGTGCTGGTGGCGGGGCTTCTTCTGTACCCGAGAGTGTTTCCCTCCGGCGAGGGAACCGGGAGGCAAGGAACCGTGGCCAATGCAAACACGACTAACGTCGAGGAGCGGTCCATCGCGGTCCTGCCGTTTGAGGTGTCCGGAGAGCGGCTCGGCCAGGTCGAAGTTCGCGGGGCGCCGGGTAGCGTGACCGCCTTGACCAACGAGCTGACCCGCGAGGTGCTGGGCGTCTTGCTTGAGCGGAGCGAAGAGGCCATCCCGTCGGTCGACCTGGAAAGCATCACGACCTCGTCGCTAGAGGCCCTCAAGTCCTTTTTGGAGGGGGCGCGGCAGGAGCGGAACGGCGACGTCGAGGCGGCCATCGAGGCGTACGAGGCGGCCGTCCTGACAGACAGCACGTTCGCCCTCGCCTACGACCGGCTTTCGCTCGCCCGCTGGTTCCTGTGGACCGGAAGCATGGAGGGAACGCTTCGGGCCTTGAGCCGCGCCCACGCCCTGTCCGACCGGCTCCCAAAGCGAATGCAGGGGGCGGTCCACGGTCGTTATCTCACGTTGGTGGAGGGCCGGGGCCTTCCCCGCTATCTGTCCCGCCCAGCTTCCAGTTCCTCCCGAAACTCCTCCAGAGGCTTTGTGCCGCCATGCTCCCGGGCCTCTTCGATCGACTCCCGGGCACGGGCCGCGTCGGTGGCGTCTTCGAGCTTCCTGAGCGCCTTCAGGTCCTCCATCGAGACAAGCGCGGCAACCGGCTTGTCATGACGGGTAAGGATGGTCCGCTCTTCCGAATACTGCGCCTGGGAGATCAGGTCGGAAAGCTCGCTTCGGGCCTCGGTGGCCGAGACGACCTGTTCTTCTTCTGGGGTCATTTCAGCCATGGTTGCAATGGGGGTCTGTGGACGGCATCTGTCGAAAAAACGGCACCTGTCGAGTAAACAAGTTGGGAACCTCTACAGCTGGGTCCCAGGCGCCACTAGCCAGCGTCATCGGTATGCATCTCGCCGGTGGCGAATGCGGGCCACGAGCACGTCGTAATCCTCTTCATCCAGGGTATAGATGACTCGGTAGTCTCCGACTCGAATCCGGTAGTAGTCGAGCCCCTCCCCGAAGAGGTCGCCTTTCAGTTTTCGGCTGTCGGGTGGAGCCGGGTCTTCCATCAATTCGTCGATGGCATCCAGGACCCGATCTTGAGCCTCGTGGGAGAGGTTCTCGATCTCCTTCTGGGCCCGGCGGGTGAGGTAAACCTCATGCATGTGAAATTGCGCACTTTGTACACCCTGTACATTTTATGCAATCAGGGGTTTCGAAGGCGCAGGCCCAGCGGAAGCGCTCGTCTGCTGGACGAAGGGAATTGGCCCGCTTAGGCTTGAAAACGCGAGGGCAATCTGAGGATCGCGCCATCGGTGAAGTTACGCATTCCTCTCTTTCCGTAACGCGTGGGTGCCAAGAACGAGACTACGGAGCGAAAAAGCGTAACGCATTCGCACAAACCAGGCCGTCGGGACGGTAGGTAACTTCGCTGGGGATCTGGTTGGCTCAGCAGCCACCACAACCGATCAGACGTGCTTATTGGTCGGGGGCTGTGGAGAGAATCTGCCATCGCCGAGACAGTACCCTTTTTGCTCCCAGGCCCCGGCCGCTTGCACTTGTTCCCGGCCTCCCAACAGCAACCGCACTGTCGACAGAGATTTCGTCCTCTACGCGACGGCGGCGGGTTGGACCTCCCCGCGGGCCGGGTAGTCGTGCTGGTCGATAAAGTCCAGCGCGTCGAGCAGTTGCTCCAGGTCCGGGCGCCCGAAGGGCATGCTGTTGACGGCGCCGTAGTAGAGCGTCCCGTCGGGACGAACCAGAAACAGCCCTGGCTCGCTGAAAAGGTCGGGCTCTTCCTCTTTGATCCCCTCCGAGAGATACAGTCCCCACTTGCGGGCCTGGTCGGTGGTCAGGCCGTAGCCGACATCGAGCGCCGAAAGCTCCCACTTCTCCTTCGCCTGTCGGGCGCGGGCCTCCGGGTCCATGCTTACGGCCACGGTCTCGACGCCGCGCTCGGCGTAGGAGTCGACAAGGCAGTTGAGCGTCTGGTTGTAGCCCTTGCAGACCGGGCAGTGCAGCCCGCGGTAAAAGACGATCATCGTGAACTGGTCGGGCGCCTGGTCGGCAAGCCGCCAGCGCTTCCCAGTGGTAAGGGAAACGTCGAGATCGGGCGCTTGGTCTTGTGGGCGAGGTGGGGTCATGGGTGGTTCTGGCTAG
>CAZMDV010000451.1:0-2528 GCA_964564875.1 uncultured Salinivenus sp. | reverse complement strand
CGGCCCGTCGTCGAGGCGCTGTCGCTGTGCCTCGGTGAGGCTCTCGGTACAGGCCACCGGCGTGAGCACGACCCAGCCGGGCACCGGAAGGTCGGCCGCGTGCAGGTCGGCGAGGGCCTGGGCCTTGCCGCCGATGCGGGCCGATGCGGATGCCTCCTGCGGCATGACGAGATAGTCGGTATCGGTTGACGTCTGGGACACGGAAGCATTCGTCGGCATATCGAGATCTATCCGATGATGCAAAACTTGCGCACACACGCTGTTGAAATACGCCGTAGTAGAGGCGTCTCGGTGGGACGCCTCTACAAAAACAAGGGAAGCAGCCCCATCCCGCCGTAGAGCAGGAGGAGCCAAACGCCCGAGACAAGCTCGAAAGGCTCGGCCCGGTCCGGTGTGGGGGCTCGCAAAAAGCGCCCCGCGACGACCACCGCCGCAATGAGCGCCACGCCAAGGAGTCCCGCAACGATCCTCACCGCGCCCACCTGCCCCGCCGCCCCAACGGCCAGCCCGCCAGCTAGAATCAGACTCCCGATCCAGGTGCCCACGGCGCGGGAACGCCCCCACACCTTGCTGTACGTCTCTACGCCGGTCCGCTCCCCGTCCGGCGCGCGGATCTTGCGCCCGATCTCGAAGACGAGCCCCCCAAAGAAGCTCGCGCCGAGGAACCAGGCGAGGCCTGCGGGCGGCGCGCCGGCCGCCACGGCCCAGTCGCATCCGGCCGCGAGCAGCGCGATGACGGGCATGATGACCATGTGCGAGAGCATGTAGAGCACGGGCCGACGGTCGAGCCAGTCGGGCACGAAAAACTCGACCCACATGAGTCCAAAGTAGGCCCAGGCGCCGAGCAGGACGAGGATCAGCGTCGCGTCGATCCACGCCGCCAGGGCGAGCTGGACGATCCCCGTCGCGACGCCCGCAGCGCCGAGCTCCGTCAGGGAAATCAGGCCACGGGGCACCGGACGCTCCGGGCGGTACCGGCGGTCCTTCTCCAGGTCCTTGAACTCGTCGGCCACCCGCAGCAGGAAGAAGAACAAAAGCGTGAGCCCGAACGCAGCAAGTGCAGTCTCGACGCCTGGAAGGTCGGCCCGGCCCCGAAGCAGCGCCGAGTGGCAGAGGGCCGAGAGGCCGAAGACGGCCACGAGAAGCCCGTTTTCGAGCGGCGGAAATCGTTCCTGAAGGTAGGTCCACCACCGGTACATAGCGTAGACACGGTCTATGCGAGGCACGTCGAGGGCAGCCGGACTTTCAGTTCTTCTGGCGCCGAATTCTCTCGGTCGGGTCTTCGGTGGACACAGCCGTCGTGTCCGACTGGGACGGGGATTGCGGAAAGCGGTACACGTCTCCCTGATCCTGGGTCGCCAAGCTAGCTCCTACCAAGGGCGCCGTAATGGTCAATACAAGCCCCCCAAGGACATCAAGCTCACCCAGGAACTCGTCATCGTCCGCGGTAGCCATCGTGTATAGGCCCGCGAGCGTTCCTCCGACCGCCAGCACTACTCCCCCTAGGGTTCTTATTCCGTGATCGACGACCTCAATCTTCTGGAGGGCTGACGTTGGGACCGTCTTCTTTCCTCCCTGGGGCAACGCGCCCGTTGTCGAGTCGGGCCCGACATAGAGGTTTTCCAGCTCCATCCACTGGCCGTTGCGCAGGGACACCCGAACAGTCTCACCGGACACGTCCTCGGTCACCTGCGAGTACCCGTATGTATCGGATCGGCTCGCCTCCTGCCCGCCGGAGGGTTCGGTTACGCGGTGGGTCGAGCTACACCCGGTCGCGAGGAGGAGCATCCCCGCCAGCAGCGGGACCAGAAGGAGCGGGGTGCTTGGGCGTGAAAGCGTGAACACTGAGTGCATATGTCGCATGGCAGAGAAGCGTGTGTGATGCGTGGACAGATTGAGGATGCTGCGGCCCGCCGGAACCGCCTCCGCGAACCGCACCCTCTAGAACCCGATTCGTGTCCGGAAAAACCGGACACAGGTCCCAAGAGTGCGGCCATGTCCGGTCTTTCGGGGGGTCTGTCCGGAGCATCGAGGACCGATCTGCCGCATGGGCGCTCCAAGACGATTCAGAATGAGACCCGGAGCGCAAGCCCAGCCTGCTCGCCGCGGGGCCCGACGGTCGGGGCCGCCTGCACACTTAGGCCATGGGCTTCATTGTAGTCACGGGCAGCGTCATCAGCCGTGAAGATGTCATAGCCTGCGCTCACGAGGCCCAAAAGCCCAGCGACAAGGACGAGACCTGGGCCACTTCCTCCACTGCCATTCAGCGCAGCTCCGACCCCGAGGATGAAGAGGCCGCTCCCTCCGACTCGAAGGCCAATGCCAGTCAGGGCCTGGCTGGTGTTATCCGCGTAGAAGTGCCCCACGGATGGGCCGATGAATATCCCGGCGGCCCAGAGGGGTGCGTTGTCCGCCCCAAGCCCACCGATCAGCGGCACCACCGTTGCGCCCAGCGAGTACAGCTGCGCCCGGCTTGGGGACTTTCTGGTCTTGGTCTCGACCTGGATCGTTGTGTCCTTTTCCGGTAC
>CAZMDV010000450.1:0-2532 GCA_964564875.1 uncultured Salinivenus sp. | reverse complement strand
GCTCGCAGGAACCGACCGATCCGGATGGAGGGTGCCGCAGAGACGGGTCTTTGGGGGACGTCGAGGACGTATCGGATAGGAACCTGGGACTCTCAAGATCCTAGGAATTTCCTCCAATGCCACTCGCTCCCTCTCTCGGGCCATCTCTACGTCGAAAATCGGCCTCTTCCCCTCGTCCGCACCGACGGAACGCGCTCACAGGCTTTACTCGAGCACAGGCGACGAATTCCCTGCCGGACGGTCACGAGCCGTAGAGCCGGGGTCTCCTGGTAAGTGCTCTTCTTCACGCTTCTTGTGGCGCTTCTAGGGTGAGACTTGGTAGACGATGTTTTGAAACTCCGTAGTCCGTGGGTGACCCCGGCCGGTGCGTCCCGAGAAAATTTCTCCCCAGAGCCGCCATGACCCGCTTACTCTCAGACACCTCCTCGCTTTTCCGTCCCACCGACGAACGCCTTTCCCAGGAGACCCAGGCCCAAGTCCAGCTTTACCGCTTCCTAAGTCTCCTCGGGGCCGTGCTGATAGTAGGCCTCGGCACCCTGTACGCAGCCTCCAATCCCGACGCCACCGACCCGGCGTGGGCACGGCTCGGGGTGGCCGGCCTTTTTGGGGCTCTTTTCGCTGCCTCCTACGGGTCACAAATCGTTCGCCGCCACTTCGCTTTGTGCGTGTGGATCGGGTGTTACGTCTTCATGGCCTGGTTTACGGTCGTGGCCACGCTGAACCACTTCGGAGGCGAGTACGGGGTAGGCGTTATTCTTTCGTATGCGGTGATTCCCACCGTGATTGGTCCTGGGGCTCGTTCCGTTCGCCCAGTCTTCTATTTTCTGGGAGCCGGGTTTCTTTTCGTCGTCGTGGGAACTGCGGTGGGGCCGCCTCTTCGCCTCAGCCATGGGGGCCTGTTCGCCAGTATGGCTACGGTGGCCCTCTTCGAGGGCATCGCCATCCGGGGACGACTCTCGATCCGAGAGGAGCTTGCAGAACGCGAGGAGCAGCTCCGCAGTGTCACGGAAAACGTCTCGGAGGGCATCTACCGGTCGACCCCCGAAGAGGGCCCTATTTACGCCAATCAGGCCCTGGCCGAGATGTTTGGATTCGACCGGCCCGCGGGAATTCTCCAGGTCGACCCGGCGGCCCTCTACGCCGATCCCGCGGATCGGGACCGGTTTCTGGAGAGGACGAACGAACAAGACGGACTCGACGGGGCGGAGATCGAGTTTCGACGAAACGACGGAACGACGTTCACCGGCTTCGTCACCGATACGGTGATTTACAGTGAGGACGGCGAGGTCAAATATCACGACGGCGTCATTGCCAATATCACCGAGCGGAAAGAGCAGGAACTGAAACTGGAAGAGACCAACGCAACCCTGGAGGCGATTTTAGAAAATCTGCCGCCGGGCATTCTCGCAGAGAACGCCTCCCGAGAGGTGATTGCCGCAAACCAGGGCCTCTGCGACGCCCTGGGCCTGTCCATCGATCCCGACGAGCTTGAGGGAAGAGACTGCGCCAGGGCGGCCCAGGAGGTGGCCGGGCTGTTTGCCGATCCCGACGGATTCGTCGAAGGAATTGAGAAGACCCTCAGTCGAGGAACGACGGTTCGTGGAGAAGAACTGAGGCTCAATGATGGGCGCGTTTTGGAGCGGGACTTTGTTCCGTACAAGCTTCCCGGGGGGGAGGCGGCCCTTTGGCTCTACCGGGACGTCACCGAGCAGAGGCGGCAGGAGCGAGAGCTCCGTGAGGCAAAGGAAAGGGCTGAGGAGGCCAGCCGCGCAAAGTCGGCCTTTCTCGCAAACATGAGCCACGAGATCCGCACGCCCCTGACCTCGATCATCGGCTTCGCCGAGGCGATCGGGACGGAGGTCGAGACATTGGGGGACAGTCCCGACGAGGCCGACCTCTCGCAACTGGGCCGTTTTTCGGGCCTGATCGAGCAGGCAGGGACGCGCCTCCTCGACACCTTAAACGGAGTGCTCAATCTCTCGAAGCTGGAAGCCGGAGAGATGGCCCTGGCCCACAAACCGATTGATCTGACCGAAAAGACCGAGGCGGCTACCGAAGAGCTTCGTCCTCAGGCCAGGGATGCTGGGGTGGATCTAACTGTGGAGCGCCCCGATTGGCCCGTCGAGGCGACGGCCGACGAGGGAGGTGTGCAGATCATCGTCCAGAACCTCATTTCTAACGCAATCAAGTATACGGAAGACGGCGGGGAGGTGTGGGTTCGGACCTACCGAGAGGAGGACCAAGCAGTTTTTGAGGTCGAGGACACCGGCATTGGGATGGACCCGGCGATGGCCGAGGAGCTGTTCGAGCCGTTTCGGCAGGCGTCGGAAGGGGCCGAGCAGGTCCAGGAGGGCACCGGGGTGGGCTTGGCGGTCACAAAACGGGCCGTCGAGCAGATGGAGGGACGGATCGACGTAAAGACCGAGAAGGGGGAGGGGACCTGCTTTACCGTTCGGCTCCCCACGCACAACGGGGGAGAGCACACCGACGAGTAGAGGTCCCTTCGATCGGAGCAACGAATACGCTCTCAGC
>CAZMDV010000449.1:0-2534 GCA_964564875.1 uncultured Salinivenus sp. | reverse complement strand
CGTTTCTGGAAGACGGCGCCACGTCGGTCTCACAGGTGGCGTACCGCGTCGGGTTTGACACGCCCGAGACCTTTGCGAAGCATTTCGAAGATCATTTCGACTGCCGGCCCACCGCCTACGCCCGCCGGCATGGCGCGGACCCGTCGGACGCGTCTACGTAGGCCCCCCGGCCCCGTGAGCTCCTGTTTTCTCCCCCTCGATTCGCCACAGGAGCCCAGATGTCGCATCTCAGGGGGGGATGTGTCGGTCCATGTCGCATCTGAGGGGGAAGAATGTCGCAATTCGGTCCGCGTTGTCTACAGATTGAAATACGCGAGAGCAAAGACCGCGGAAGTGTCCGCTCTCGAAACTGGTCTGGCATTCGTGCTCCCCGGCCTGGGGCGCGCCATGTCCGGCACGGATCGCCGTAGACCTCGACACAGGCGCTCATTCTCTCGCGGCGTCTGCGTCCCGCTTGATCCGTCCGGGCGTTCTGGGCCTGTCCCGACGCGGTCTACATACTCGTGCAAGGACTGCGCAGGACGACCGGCATCCCCTTTTCCTCTCTCAGATCCAATAACTCGCCATGTGTGATCGATCTTGGACCTTTACGCTGCTCCTGTCTGCCACCCTTACGCTTCTGGTGGGAGTCCCTTCAGCTGCACACGCGCAAGACGTCTTCACGGTGAACTCGGTCGGCGATGATCCCGACGCCAACGCTGGCGACGGCACCTGCGCAACCAGCAGTGGGGACTGTACGCTCCGCGCCGCGATCCAGGAGGCGAATAGCAATGCATCGGGGGGGGATCCCGACCGGATCGAGTTCGACATTCCCGGCACCGCCTCCCCCCCGAGCCCGCACGTGATACAGCCGGGAAGTGCGCTCCCGCAGATCACCGACCAAGTCGTAATTGACGGCACTACCGAGCCGGACTACGACACGGAGAGCCTCGGCGACGTGAAGCCGGTAATCGAAATCGACGGTGCGAACGCTGGGGACAATGTCGATGGATTCAGCTTTGGGAGTAGCGGGGACGGGAGCGTTCTGGGACTGTCGATCATCAACTTTGATGGGGCGGGAGATGTCGATGGAGGAGCAGCGATCAGGGGGAACGATTTTCTCGATATTGAGGGCTGTCACCTCGGGGTGCGGGCCGACGGCTCAACCGTGGCTGCCAATGACCGGGGGATCGTTCTCTCCGGGTCGGGAAATACTATCGGGGGATTCAGCGCCGAGAGCAACATCATTGGTGGGAACGACCTCCAGGGCATCGTCGTCGAGGGCGCCGACAACTCGATCACTGGGGATTTCATCGGCACAAACCCGAACGGTGACGACCTGGGGAATGGGTCGGGAGGCTCCGGTTCGGGAGAGGGAATTCGTCTTGCTGGAGAGGATAGCGAACTCGCGCGGAACGTCGTTGCGTTCAGCGCGGGCGCCGGGATTACCGTCGCAACCGGAGCGACGGACTACGACATGAATGAGAACACGACATTCTCCAACGGAGGACTTGGTATTGACCTCGGCGGCGACGGCCGCACCGCAAACGACTCGGGCGACGGCGACGACGGCGCCAACCGCCTTCAGAACTTCCCCGAGATTCAAAGCGCCGAGTTCACTTCCAATGGCGACGTAGAGGTCACATATACCGTCCCCAGTGATCCGGATGTTAGTGGTTCCGGAGCGAGTACCTACCCGCTTCGGGTCGAGTTCTTCAAGGCGAGCGCTGACGGAGAGGGAGGACGGTTCGTCCTCACCGACGACACCTACTCAGCGGGAACTGGCGACAACGATGACGACTATGGCGGGTGCGGCTCCCCCCCGTGCCCGGTGACAATCACCTTCACGCCCCCCCAGTTCGTGAACCTGTCGGAAACCGACAGACTCGTCGCCACCGCCACCGACGCGGAGGGCAACGGCAACACCTCCGAGTTTAGCCCCGCTTCCAGCCAGCTGCCGGTCGAGCTGGCCGGCTTTGACGCTCAGCTGAACGGCGAAGAGTCGGTGCGCCTTACCTGGCAAACGGCTTCGGAGACCGGCAACGCCGGCTTCGAGATCCAGCGCAAGCAGGCCGACGCATCCAGCGCCACCTGGCAGACGGTCGGCTCCCGCGAGGGCGCCGGCACCACCTCCGAGCCGCAACGCTATCGGTTCACCGACGCGACTCTGCCCTTCGAGGCCGACCGCCTCGCCTACCGCCTGAAGCAGGTCGACACCGACGGCACCGCGAGCTACTCGGAGGAGGTCACCGTCCGGCGCGGCGTCGACGAGCTGACGCTGCTAGGCACCACCCCGAACCCGGCGCGACAGCGGGCCACGGTACGGTTTGCGGTGCCGGAGCGGCAGGAGGTGACCGTGCGGCTCTACGACGTGCTCGGGCGGCGGGTGCGCACCACCGTGCGCCGCACGGCCGAGGGCCGACAGGAGACAATGCTCGATGTCGGCAACCTGTCGAGCGGCGTCTACGTCCTGCGTCTGCGTGCCGGAGACCAGACGCGAACTCGCAAGCTAACGGTGGTCCGTTAGGGGAAGACGGCTTGTGTCCGACGTTTTC
>CAZMDV010000448.1:0-2534 GCA_964564875.1 uncultured Salinivenus sp. | reverse complement strand
TTAGGACGGAAGAGCCACGCTCCAGACGGGAGATCCTCGCTGCGCTCTCTGAGGATCCGTCGGGCCCGGTCGGCGTCTTTGTACTCTCCGACGACCACTCGATACCGGCGGCCCCGGTCGGTCTCGGCCGCGACGGTCTCGACGGGCACCGACTCGGAAAACAGCTCTCGGTATTGCCGGGCCACCGCCTCGGCCCTGCCTGCTTCGCGTGTCGATGCGACGACGATGCCCCACCGCGGCCCCTGCTCGCGGGATCCCTGTTCTTCGGTTGCCTCTCTCTGGTCCGCTTCCTTCGGCTCCGTCTTTCTGGAGAGGAGCCACGCCCCGGACGGAAGGGCCTTTCTGCGCTCCTCAAGGGCCCGTCGGGCCCGGTCGGCGTCTTTGTACTCTCCGACGACCACTCGATACCGGCGGCCCCGGTCGGTCTCGGCCGCGACGGTCTCGACGGGCACCGGCTCGGAAAACAGCTCTCGGTATTGCTGGCCCACCGCCTCGGCGGTGCCTGCTTCGCGCGTCGACGCGACGACGATGCCCCACCGTTCTTCTTGCTCCTGGGTCTCCTGCGTCTGGTCTGCCTGTTTCTGATCTGCCTGATTTTGGGCCGCCTGTTTCTCCTCTGCCTGCGTCTGCCGGTCGCGCGCGGCGACGTCAACGACCACCGTCTGGGATTCTGTCCCGGCCTCGTTGGAGACGCGGAGCCGCACGGTGTACTCGCCTGCGGTCTCGTATGTGTGGGTAAGGGAGGGGCCCGTCGCGCTCGTCCCGTCCCCGAGGCTCCATTCGTACGCGAGCGAACCGCTTCCCATCGCAGCACTACTGAATTGGACAGGGGTCCCGACGGTGACCGAATCAGAGGCAGTGCCGACCGATGCGATCTGGGGTGGCTCCGGCGGGGGCTTGACCGTGACCGTGATCGACTGGCTCGCCTCCCCGGCCTCGTTGCTCGCGGAGAACGAGACCGCGTACGTCCCCGGCTGCTCGTAGGTATGGGTCGCTGTGAGCCCTGAGGCCGCGCCGCCGTCGCCGAAGTCCCACTGGGAGTCCACAGGGCGGCCTGCTTCCTCCTCGTTGATCGTCGCCGCAAACGTGACCGACGTGCTAGCCTCCACCTCGGCTGGTCCGTCGAGCTGGACTATCCGTGGAGGTGCTGGCGTCTTGAGAGAGACCTTCAGGCCAAAGCCGAGGAGCTGGCCCGTCAAATCGAATTTTTCTCCAGTCCCCGCCCCGTCCACTGCATCGTCCGGGAAGGTTGCGTTGAAACGTGACTCAACGTAAAACGAGGCCCTCTGGCTGAGCAGAATGTCCAGGCCGCCCCCAAGCGACGGCCCAAATCCCGTGCTCGTCGGAGGGCTGTCTCCCCCAACAGTGGCATTGACCCCGACGTCGATGTACGGGGCTACGGTTTGACCCGGACGGCCAAACGTGTAGCGTCCCAGCAGCTGGGGCGCGACGCGGTACGAATCTGAAATGCCCCCAATCCCGGCATACCCCACGATGGGGTAGTTCCCTGCCTGCACCCCGAGGGCGAGGGCCCAGGCCGGAGAGAACTGGTATCCAATCTCTCCGCTCACCACGAACGGGAGCCCTGAGCCTTCGCTGAACTCCTGAAAATCAAGGGGGTGGGTGGTCGTTCCGGCCGGGAAGTCACCGGTGTAGTCCGAGATGCCGCCCCCGAGCTTGCCGTAGAAGGCTCCCCCAGTGCGCCCGGGCTGCGCCTGGGCCGGAGACGACAGGGCCCCGAGCAAGAGGCCCGCGAGAAGGGCCGAAACGCCCGTTGACAGCATGGTCTCGTGCATAGAAATGGAACCCGTCGAAATGGAGGACAACATGGAAGGTGCGCTTCAGGTGAGGGTCCGTGAGCTAGGAAAAGGCTCTTTCGGGTTTATCGCGGCGGGAATCTATCGCCCCGGCACCCGCTGCCCCTGCCGGCCGCACGCCCAATTTTTACACGATCGTCTGAGCATGATCCCTGTACGGGGTCAGGCACGCAAATATCCTGCCTCACCTCTCTGCAAGAGGTAATCGGTCCGGAGGAGACGGTCTCTCCAATCGAAGGCCGACGGCGGCTCCTGACTGGAGGGCCGCCCATGAGTTGGCTGGCTGTGCCATCCTTCGGCGATAGAATTCCGTCGCATGCTTCCGAGGAGCATTCGCCCTTCCCCCAGTGGCTTCTCGTAGGATCTTTGAGTAAGTCCTACTCAGATCGGGCAGGACAGCCCCAGACGAACAGAGTAATTCGCGAGGACTACTGAGCTTTGTAAGCGGGTTCTCGCGTGTGCGAGTTGAACTTATGTGCCCCATCATGCTGGCGATTCACTGGTCCCAGGCAGAAAATCCGGGCCCTGGTACGGTTGTTGTGAAAACAAAAGTGCCTCTCACCAAAGGACCGCACACCGAATTTTGGGAGGCGTCCTTTCCTCTCACGCGAGGGCCTATTTTCCCTCCGTGCTGAAGCTGGAATCTTCTGGGGCCTGGGTCGCGGCAAGCAGGCCTCTCCCTTCTACCTTATCGCCTCCGTTTCGATAAGTCCCCTT
>CAZMDV010000447.1:0-2537 GCA_964564875.1 uncultured Salinivenus sp. | reverse complement strand
GCACCTCGATGAAGGGACGTATCCCTCGGGGAGTAGAGATGCATTAATGACTCCATTCGCAAACACCGCCGAGACCAACCGCCTCCCGGGCCCAATTGTCTGTGGACAGTTGGACGACATGGGGTGGCCCCTGGGAACCGGCTGTGAGCAGTACATTACTGACGTATTTGCTCTCCAGTTTGCGGAGCAGCCCGACCCGACGAACGGGCGTGTCACCCTCGACTGGACGGTCCGCGAAGACACGACGATCAACGAGTTCGTCGTCGAACGGAAGGCCTTCGACGGAGCATTTGAACCGGTCAAGCAGGTGGACGGTCCCCCCATCACCATCGACAGTCTGGGCCTTGGGCGCTTCGAGTTCCGGGTTCGATGGACCAAATCGGACGGCTCGGAGGCGACGACCCCGACGACCGTGCAGACGACCTTCCGGACTCAGGAGGTGACGAGCACCCTCGCGGGCCGGGATGACCAGGGACGGGCCTCCGTGGCGCTTTCCTGGGACGTGCCCCCTGGTACCGAGGGCTTCACCTATCGGATCGAGCGCCAAGTCGGGGCCGGGGGATCGTTTGCGGAGGTAGCGTCCGTCGACCAGAGGACGTTCACGCTTCGTCAGCAAACGCCAGGGACCTACACGTATCGTGTCTCGGCGTCGGATGGGGACGGCAACACCATCGTCGGAACACAAACGAGGGACGTGAACATCGATTTCGAGGGGGACGTGTACACGCTGGGGCCGTATCCCAATCCAGTGCGAAACACCACCACGCTCGACCTAACGGCGCGGACCGAGCAGTCCGTAACGATCGAAGCGTACGACGTGACGGGAAGGCGTGTCTACAGCGAGACGCGGCGCGTGGGGACACAGGCGCCTGAGTCGGTGATGATTGACGCCCGCGGCTGGAGCAGTGGGATGTACTTCTTGCAGGTCCGGGGCGATGAGTTCACAAAGACCCAGAAGATGATCGTCGCGAAGTGAGAGCGGGGACCGGGTGTTATTCTTCGCTTGCGCACTTCCGTCCCCCTCTGCCGCTAGGAGCGTAAGCGTGATTCGAAGACGTGATGCGTGAGGTCTTCGTATCACGCTTCACGCATCACGAATCATTCTGCCTCCTCCACCGCGTCGCTGGCCGTGTCGTCGGCCATCTCGCCGTTGGTAGCTGCGGCCTCCTCGTCGGGCTGTTCGGGCTCGTCCGCGTCCGGCTCGTCGGTGTCGGCCACCCGGGTCACGTCGGCAATCGCGTCGCCTTCCTTCAGGTTGATCACCTGCACGCCTTGGGTGTTGCGCCCCATCGTGCTAATCTCCTCGACACGCGTGCGGATCATGATCCCGTTCTCAGTGATGATCATGAGATCCTCATCGCCGAGCACGCCCTTGATGCCCACGAGGTCGCCGGTGCGGCTGGTGCGGTTCAGCGTAAGAAGGCCCTTGCCCCCACGCCCCTGCACGCTATAGTCGGAGAGGGCCGTGCGCTTGCCGTAGCCGTGCTCCGTGAGGGCCAGCACGTCGAGGGCGTCGTGCATCTCCGGGGGCACGCTGATCATGCCCACCATCTCCTGGTTGCCGGGCAGCTTCATGCCGCGGACGCCCCGTGTGTCGCGGCCCATCGGGCGGGCGTCTGATTCGTCGAAGTGTACGGCCCGGCCGCCGGAGGAGGCCACGACTACCGTGTTGTCGCCACCGGTGAGGGAGGCCTCGATGAGCTCGTCGCCCTCATCGATTTTGATGCCGATAATGCCGTTGGAGCGGGGCCGACTGTAGGCCTCCAGGACGGTCTTCTTGACCTGTCCCTGCCGCGTGGCCGCGAGGACGTAGTGGTTGTTCAAGAACTCCTCGTCCTCGAACTGCTCCTTCGTGACGCTGATGACGGCCCGCACGCGGTCGTCAGGATCAATCTCGATGAGCTGGCGGATCGAGCGGCCCTTGGCCGTGCGGCTCCCCTCCGGAATTTCGAACGGTCGGAGCCAGTGGCACTGTCCCTTGTCGGTAAAGATGAGGAGGACGTCGTGCGAGTGGCAGACGTAGAGGTGCTCGATAAAGTCGTCCTCGCGCTTGCCGGTGCCGCGCATGCCGACGCCTCCGCGCCCCTGGGTGCGGTACGTGTCGATGGGCGTGCGCTTGGTGAGGCCCTGGTGCGTGATGGTGACGACGACGTGCTCCCGCTCGATCAGGTCCTCGATGATGATGTCGTCGCCGCCGGTGTAGTCGATCTCGGTGCGGCGGTCGTCGTCGAACCGCTCCTTCACCTCCAGCAGCTCTTCCTTAATGATCTCCATCCGCCGGTCGCGGCTGTTGAGGATGTGCTGCAGCCGCTGAATTTCTTCCAGGATGTCCTCGTATTCGCCCACGATTTTCTCCCGCTCCAGCCCCGTGAGGCGGCTCAGGCGGAGGCGGAGGATGGCGTTGGCCTGGGCTTCGGTCAGCCAGTGCCCCTCCTCCGGCTGCTGCACGATCTCGTCGTAGTCGTCGCCGAGAAGCTTCTGAACGGTGTCCTGCTCCTGGTCCGCCTCCACGGGCGGGGTGGGCGGCACGTTGATCT
>CAZMDV010000446.1:0-2551 GCA_964564875.1 uncultured Salinivenus sp. | reverse complement strand
GGAATCCTGTGAAAGACGTGCGGATGGCCGATCACTGGTTCGCCATAATGCAGAAGCAATCGAAAGACAAAGTCGAAGGCCTGATAGAGGATCGCCCCATGGGCGGTCCCGTACGCCGCAACGGCGAGGGCTTCGGCGGCCGAATCAGTTTCGCGTCGATAGAGAGACCGGTAGAGAAGTCCTGCAAGCCCGGTCACCAGTACCAGGACGAGAGCTGGGACGGCCCCAAACTCTTCGAAGTTCTGAGCGACGGCCCCCAATGCAGACTCGTTCCCGGGATTTTGCCCTCCCTCGGCGAAGCCCGCAGCGAACCCCCACAATACTTTCCCAAATCCTGGCGCCGTCGCCCCAACTCCCCGCAACGCTGCGTCGGTGCCTGTGGCAATGAGCGCGCCGACAAGAAGGTAGCGCCCCGGACTCGTGAACGGACGCCGTTCCCCCTGCAAATAGCGCTGAACGGTCGTGCCAGGGCGGAGGGTGAGGTCCCTGAAGGTTCGCCAGAGCCCACGCTCTGTGTCGAGGAGTTCCCGTGCAAATCCCCCAAGAATGCTGACGACAGAAAGCTCGTCGCTCGCCCGCTGCCCGCACGAGGGGCAATAGTCGCCGGTGAAGGCCCGACCGCAATTGGCACACGTCTCGGTCTCTACCGGCCCCCGTGTCGGGTCTCCGGTGTTGACGGCATCGTCCCTAAACGAAGACATGGACACAAGCTCCCTCTGGATACACCCAGTGAGCGTTCTTTCCCTGATCTGCGCGTCGTACCCTGGATTCTTGCTTTAACTTCTGTATCTTGGACCCACCACTGAGGTTCTCGGGGCATCCCTCCTCCAGGTCGTGAGGCTGGGTGAGGATCCTCCTACGCCCCCGGCCCTTGCGTAGTGCCTTGAGCTCGCGGGGGGCTGAACAGCAAACCGCACCAACGACCCTTATGTCTGGCTCACACCCACTCAGCACTGCCGTTGCGGATGCGAAGGCCCTCTTTCGCGCTGCCCTCCGCTGCGTCCAGGCCGACCGCCTGATCGAGGCCACCGATTCGAATGGGTGGGCGCCGGAGCCGCTCGAAACCTACGACGCCGTTCGGGTCGTCGGGATGGGCAAGGCGGCACAGGCCGTGGCGGGGATGGTGGAACGCGAGCTGAAAGCCACTCTGTCGGGCGGGTGCGTCATTGTCCCGGAGGGGTATCCGGAGACCTATCCCGACGCGGTCCCGGCCCCCTCGGTCATCGACGTCATGGAGGGGGGGCACCCGTTGCCCACGCAGGGGAGCGTGCGGGGCGCCCGTCGAGTGCTGGAACAGGCGGAGGCCGCGGGGTCGGATGAACTGCTCCTCGTGCTCGTGTCGGGGGGCGGCACGGCGCTGAGCACCCTCCCGGCGAAGTCGCTCGACCTCCCGGCCCTGAAAGCCACCTACCACCAGATGCTGACCGGCGGCGTCGACGTGCATCAGATGAACACGGTCCGCAAGCACCTGACGCGGGTCGGCGGGGGACAGCTCGCCCAGGCTGCGTCTCCGGCCGCCGTCGGCAGCCTCATCGTGTCCGACGTCGTAGGAGACGATATGTCCGTTATTGCAAGTGGACCCACTGTCCCGGATCCGACGACGTACGAGGAGGCAATGCGAGTGCTGTACGCCCATGACCTATGGCACGATGTGCCGGCGCCGATCCGGTCGCACCTCACGGAGGGGGCTCAGGGGCATCGTCGAGAAACGCCCGGCCCGGACGCCGAGTGCTTCGCGCGGACGAAGAACACGCTGCTCGGCACCAACCGGACCGCGCTCGACGCGGCCCGAGCGGCAGCGGAGGCCCGCGGCTACGAGGTGCAACGTGTATCGGAAGGTGTTAAGGGAGAAGCCCGGTCGGTCGGGGTCAATCACGCCGAGACGATGCTTGACGCCGATCCCTCGGTCCCGACCTGCTGGCTCTGGGGGGGCGAGACGACCGTCACCGTCACGGGCGATGGGAAGGGGGGACGCAATCAGGAGGTGGCGCTGGGGGGCGCCCTCGCGCTGCAGCACGCCGACGCTCCGGCGGTGCTCTTGAGTGGCGGCACGGACGGAATCGATGGGCCCACCGATGCCGCCGGGGCCTGGGCTACCCCCTCCACCGCGAACGACGCTCGTGACGCGGGCTGTGACCCCGAGACGCACCTCGAAGCGAACGATGCGTATCCGTTGTTCGACACCATCGATCAGCTCTTGCACACGGGTCCGACCCACACGAACGTGATGGACGTGCACGTGGGGCTCGTGTTGCCTCACACGTAAAGACAGCGGTCCGCAAGAATCGGGGGGATGGTCGTGAGCGCTCTCACCAGGGACCGGCATTTCATATGCCCAAGATTCTTGGTTACCTTGACCTCCGCCGTCTGGAATCCTGATCTTCTGTCCGGGACCAGTGTTTGTTCTCCACCGACATCCGCTATGGGGCACGGCCGCCCTGGTGCTCCTCTCGGGATTATTGTCGCTGCTCTGGCCCCTCCCGTCCACCGTGGCCCTACTGGAGGAGACGGATACCGGCTCGGGCCGGTGGTGGGGCTCCTTTACCCATAC
>CAZMDV010000445.1:0-2560 GCA_964564875.1 uncultured Salinivenus sp. | reverse complement strand
GTGGCCCTCATGTTCGTGGCCGCGGGGCTGGCCGACGCGGCGCATATTCTCACCGGCCTCTCGTGGTGGGGCGCCGCGCCCCTCGGCGTGGCCCTGTGGGGCACCGCCGCTACCCTGCTGTACCGTCGCGTCCAGCGCCAGCTGGCCGATCCCCCCAGCGAGACAACGGTCTGACCCGCACTCCGCCCACTCTCTTCACCTGTCGACCCATCCGCCGTACTGATATGAACACGACCGCTCATACAACCGCGACGCACACGATCACTGTACAGACCGAGGACGGCCGGCATGAGGTCGAGGCCGAGGCGGGAGTCACGCTGCGCCAGGCCCTCCGCCGTCATGGCCTTTCCCCACACAACGCCGTCACAGATGTGGCAAACTGCGGCGGACGGGGCCACTGCGGCCTTTGTACAGTCGAGATTCTGGAGGGAGCCCCCCCATCCACTCAGGCGCTCGACAGCGCCGTTAGCGGCTTGGGGATGGGGCGTCTCTCGTGTCTCGTGACGGTGGACCGAGACATGACCGTCCGGCTGTAGTCCCCGACTACCTGAGCCTCCGGCTATCCGAATGCTCGCAGAATTTGCTCGACCTGCCCGGCATACCCGCCCCCGAAGAGGTTGAGGTGGTTGATGAGGTGGTAGAGGTTGTAGACGTCGCGGCGCGTCTCGTAGTCGGGCTCTAGCGACCACGCGGACCGGTATGCCTCATAGAAGCGATCGTCGTACCCCCCAAAGAGTTCCGTCATCGCCAGGTCGGCCTCGCGGTGGCCATAGTACGTGGCGGGATCGATGAGGGCCGGGTCGCCGACGGCCGTCACCATGTAGTTGCCCTTCCAGAGGTCGCCGTGCAGCACCGACGGCTCCGGCGTTGCGGGGAGAATCTCGGGAAGACGGCGGTAGAGCGCCTCAAGGGACTGGTTCCAGGAACTGCGCCACCGGTCTCGCTCCCGGGCCATCTCCACCTGGGGGTCCAGTCGCTGTGCCCGAAAGAACGTAGGCCACTTGTCGGTCCACTCGTTATACTGGGGCAGCCGGCCGATAAAGTTGTCTTGGTCGAACCCATACGCGTCGGCGGTGTGGCGGTGCAGGGCTGCCAGCCCTTCACCGAACCGCGCCCAGAAGCGACGGCCCTCCCGCCCGGCGTTGATCCAGTCCATGACGAGAAAGCCGGGCCGGTCGTCCGTCGGCGGTGCCGTGTCGAGCACCGAGGGCACCTCCAGTGGGCTGTCGGCGGCGTCGAGGGCCTCCAGGCCGGCCGCCTCGCCCGGAAAGGTACGCGCGACCTGCTCGTCCCCATACTTCAAAAAGAACGGAGCGGCGTCGGTCTCCAGGCGGCTCGCATTGGCGATACAGCCGCCACCTACGGTCGCCGCCGAGTCGATGGCCACGTTCAGGCGGTCTTCCAGGGTGTCGCGAAGTGCCTCCGGCAACATGGTATTGAGCGTGGGCGAATGGGGGCGTGGGGGAGGAGAAAAGGACGATCGTTGGCACTTTCAAGCCCAAGTGGCACCTCCGATTCATCCCTCGTACTCCTGCGCTCCCGCGCTCTCCTGCCCGCTCCGCACGTGCTCCTTCAGGTCGTACTCGTCCACGAGGCGGTGAAGGAGCATGTCCGACGTGCGCTCCACGATGTCGTAGACGCGCTCGAAGCCCTTGCGGCCACCGTGGTAGGGATCGGGCACCTGATAGTCGTCCGGGTCCGGGTCGAACTCGCGGAAGAGGCGCACCTTGCCACCGTACTCGTCGTCCTCGTCGAGGTGGAGGACATCGTTCAGGTTGCTCTTGTCCATCACGAAGATGTGATCGTACCGCTCCAGGTCCTCGGCCTCAAACTGCGACGCGCGGTGGTCCTCCAGCGACAGGCCGTTGCGTTGGGCCGTCTCGCGCATCCGGTCGTCGGCCGTGTCGCCGACGTGCCAGCTTCCGGTGCCGGAGGAGGCGATTTCGAAGTGCTCCTCGAGGCCGGCCGCCTCCACCTTGTCGCGAAACGCGGCTTTGGCGAGGGGACTCCGGCAGATGTTGCCGAGGCACACGAACTGAATGCGAATCGGGTCGGACATGAAGTGCCTAGAAGGTTGATCGAAAGAACGCGGGCACACAAAGTCGATCTTCTTAACGCGAAGGTCTGCGCCGTGTGCCGATGCCGCCAAGACCCACGATGCTTTCAAGTGCCTCTCATAGACCTTTGCCTGCAGGGGGACATGCGGTCGAACCTCTCCATCTTGTTTTCCATTCCTAAACGGGCTGGACCGATACGGCACGTGCTCCCCCCGACTACAGGATCGATCCTCCACCGATGCCTCCTTCGAACGCCGCGTCCGACGATCCCGTTCTCACTGTCACCGAGCTGACCCGCGGCCTCAGCGACCTCGTCGAGGAGCACTACGACGACCTGTGGGTCGAGGGCGAACTATCGGACTTCACGCGCGCCGCGTCCGGTCACTGCTACTTCACCCTCAAGGACGAGGACGCGCAGATCCGGTGCGTGATGTGGAAGCACCTGACCCAGTACGTCTACTTCGAGCCGGAGGAGGGCATGCAGGTGCGCGTCAACGGCCACG
>CAZMDV010000444.1:0-2560 GCA_964564875.1 uncultured Salinivenus sp. | reverse complement strand
CGGGCGAGCCAGAGGGTCGAGGCCTCCACCTCGCGCGGCGGGACAACCGGGGCGGCCGATTCGATCTCCGTCGACCGGGAGGCGGCCGGGGCGTACACGGCGCTCAGACGGTTGAAGGAAGCCGTATCCGCAGCGGTGTTGGCCATATCGACAGCACCCGTGTCTGCACCAGAGGCCTCCGCGCCTTGCAATGGGCTCTCTTCTGCGCCAGGACCAGGCAACTCCGGACTGGTCGTGAGCAGAAGAACCCCAATAGAGGCGCCGAGAATAGCGGTGCGCGTGTACATACCATCCGGTTCGGCCGAGGCAAAAGAACAGGCGCATTTCCTGGAACGTCCGGGCAAGCAGTCCTTCTCTCTTTCGTCCCATATCGTGGGCTCTCTGGAAACCCGAGGCTCACTCTTCAGACACACAGAATACGGCCGATGTAACTCGACCCCGTTGTCTTTTACGCCATCTTCTCCGATTACCTGCGGTTTAGGCTAGAGGAACTTTTCGCCATGGTGCAGGGGCAGAATTAGAGGAATCTCCCCCTCGTCTACCAGATTTCGGTCCGCTTCTCGGGCGGCCCGCGTGAGGTTGCCCACCGGGTTGGTGGGCTCGATGCGAAGGTCGGAGAAGTCCCGCCACTGGTCCGGGTATGCCACGTGGGCCGTCATTGCGCGGAGCTTTCGGTGAGTGGCCGCCTTCGTAGAGTCGGTCACCCAGTCGAGCGCCTCGATCTCTTTGTGGAAGGCCCGTTGCAGATTCTCAACGACCCGCTCGATCTTCCGCTTCTTCTCGGTCCTGAAATGCTCCTCTACGTAGAGGCGACCGACGAGCCCACCAAGGGACGAGTTTGCCGTGGTTCCCGCTCGCCTCCAGAGGGGCGGCCGCGCCTCGGGCCCACGGAGGCGGCCCTGGACGAACTCGACGTGGGCCCAAGCGAAGGGTGTGCTGAGGTAGGACGAGAAGCCTGTCAGTAGCTGCCACCGGAAATAGTCTCGCCAGGCCTGGATCGACTGTTCACGAACGAGGTCAGATAGGCCGTCGACGAAGCTGGGCTGACCCACGACGACCGTGTCCACGGCCATGAGGTTCGTGTCCTCGGGCGAACGTGTCCCGGTCGATTCCAGATGCATTCTCCGCGAGCTCCGTCCAGGAGCGCGGGTTGTCGCTCACCCGAGCGTCCCGTGCCCGTGCTTCGTCGTAGGAGAACTGGATCGACGCCAGCTGTTTTTCGAGGGGGAAGGCCTGCTGGGCCGCCGCGTTGGGGTTGGGGATCTCCGCGAGCGCAAAGATCTCAGCGATGTGGTCCTGATAGGCAGTCCGTCGGTCCGCAAACCGTTCCTTCTGGTAGTAGTCAGGCTGCGGGAGGCCGAGGCCGTCCTGGTCGAGGGAGGCGGCGTAGCGGTCCGGGTTCTTCTCATCGGGGCCCACGCTTGCCCGGAGCGGCACCTCGGCGGGGAGGCGCTGGAACCGAGCCACGAGGCGGACGATGGTGGTCCGCGTCTGTGCGCCATCAATCCGCCGCAGTTCGTCCTGGAGCGGGGCGAGTCCGAGGCGGTCGCGCCGGGTGGTGTCGACGACGCTTGCGTATAGGTCGCTGACCTTTTGCCGGGGCCTACCGCGCTCGGTCTGGGCCTGGGCGGCCCCCTGGATCACGTTGCGGACTTTTTTCCGCGTCTGCTCGTGCAGGTCGAAGTACGTGCCCCAACGGGCCTGGTCCTTCGGAATCGAAGCCTATTGCAGCCAGCCTCCGCTTACGTGTCGGAAGAAATTGTCCTGCGGCCGGGTCGATCGATCGAAGTGAGTGGTGTCGATGCCCGAGGTGAGTTCCTCCTGGCCGGGGGACTGTCCCTGGAGTTCTCCGCGGGCAAAGAGGAGGAGCAGGAGTGCAATCGTGGCGAGACATCGGCGAACGAGGCGGGGACGCGGCATGGCGGCGGGGCTCTGCGGATCCGTTGGGGGAATGCGAGCGCGGGGGAGTCCCTTTCAGAGGGACGCGTGACTGGGCGCCCATTCCAGCAGTCAGCCCGACCCGCACAAAGGTTGCACCTCAAGTTTCTCGCTGACCGGCTCCGGCCAGATGGTCCAGCCATCCGGAGACCACTACGTGCTGCGTTGACCGCCGACCACAGTACCGCCAGCCGATGCCACCGCCCCGTTCGGTCGGGTCGCATCAGTTCGCGGAAGCTCTGGATTCAGTTCCGCCAAGCTGAGGCCAACGGTGATGGAGACAGGAGGGGCGAGAGGTTTAATTTGAGACGTGGCAGCCCAGCCGGCCGATGAGCTGTCATACCGCCGTCATTGCCCGCCACCTCCCCTTCCCATCTGCGGACATCGGATCCCTACACCGCCTCCCCTGCCGCCACGTCCTCAAGCTGAATTCCCTTCAGCCCCATCGCGTCGTAGGTCGCGCCCTCGAAGGCTGGCATCGCGGATTGCACCTCGTCCATGATCTGCTCCGGGCCCTTCGGATAGTTCATCTCCGCGCCGTAGCGTTGGGCGATCTCGGGCAGGATTTCCCAGCTCGGCTTGCAGTTGATGCGGTTCTCGTCGTTGTGCCAGCGGTCGAACG
>CAZMDV010000443.1:0-2566 GCA_964564875.1 uncultured Salinivenus sp. | reverse complement strand
GCGGCAGCAGCGGGGTCTCCTACGTCGTGAACCTGCAGCGGCAGATCGCCCAGAAAGAGATCGAGGTCAACGGGCTGCGCGCCCAGATCAACACCATCGAGGAGCAGATCCAGGAGAACCGCGCGCGCCTGCAGGACCTGCCGCCCAAGTCCCTCAAGCTGGCCGACCTGCAGCGCCGGAAGCAGTCGCTGGAGCAGACCCGCGGCTTCATCAACCAGAAGCTGCAGCAGACGCAGATGTCGATCGAGGAGGAGGTCGGCTTCGCGGAGCGCATTCAGGGGGCCGGCGTCCCGGGGCAGCCCATCTCGCCGAACACGCAGCGCAACCTCATTTTGGGGGCCCTCCTCGGCCTGCTCCTCGGCGGCGGCCTCGTGGTGCTCCGCGAGCGGCTCGACACCTACATCCGGTCGCCGGCAGACGTGGAGGCCCTCGGCGAGCACGTCATCGGCGTCGTCCCGTCGATGACGCCCATCATCGAGGCCGAGTTTGAGGGGCGGGACACCGTCGCGTTCGACGGGCGCGAGATCCAGTCGTCCCTCATCATGCTGACGAGCCCCGTGTCGGCGGCCGCGGAGGCCTACCGCCGCCTCCGCACCAACCTCCGCTTCGCCCGGCCGGACGCGGACCTGCGCTCGGTGGTGGTCACGAGCCCGGGCAAGAAGCGGGAGGGCAAGACGACCACGGCCGCGAACCTGGCCCTCGCGCAGGCCCAGGCGGGGCAGGCGACGCTCCTGATCGACGCCGACGTGCGCGACCCGAAGCTGCACAGGTACTTCGACCTGTCCCGAACGCCGGGCCTCACGGAGGCCCTCTACGACACGCCCGCCCCGGACGACCTGGCGGCGCCGGCGGAGGACCTCCGCGTCCTGCCCAGCGGGGAGGAGGTGCCCAACCCCGCCGAGCTGCTGGGCGCCCAGCGGATGCGGCGGCTCATCGGAAAAATGGAGCAGGCGTTTGACCTCGTGATCCTGGACACCACGCCGGTCCTCTTCTTCAGCGACGCGCTGGTCCTGGGCACGCACAGCGACGGCACGCTCCTCGTCGCCTCGGCCAACGAGACGGACGGGCCGGCCCTCCGGCAGGTCGTCACGCAGTTCGACGAGGTCAACGTGCCCCGCCTCGGGGTTGTCCTCAACCGCTTCCGCCCCGACCAGCAGCGAGCGGGGTACGGCTATGGCTACGGCTATGGCTACGGCCACGGATACGGGTACGGATACGGCTACGGCTACGGCCAGTACGACGACGAGTCGCTCGCGTCCTACCACAACGGGGAGAACGGGCGGCCCCCGACGTCCCTCAGCGAGCGGGTGCAGGCGTGGTGGAACGGGGGCTGACCGCGGACGACGGTCGGCACGGAAAGTATGACCTCGTTCCACTCGGCCCCCGACAGCGGGGAGACGGGAGCAATCCCGAAGGAATTCCGAGTCGCTTCGACCGAAGGGCCGACGAAGGAAGGCCCGAAGTGGAGAAGCCTCCTCGAGAGAAGGCACTTCCGACCGCTTCCGGCATGCCCGAAGAGATGTCTCGACTGCGGCGTCGTTGCACTCCGCCTCCGCTCGACATGACCCCCATCGAGCGTGAAGAGGCACTTCCGATCGAACACAGGTCGCTTCGCCTGAAGGGGCGAATCCCAAACGCCTTCGGGGTCGGTATGGGGAAGCCTCTCCGAAGCGGGCAGTTTTCGATGAAAGAGGTGCGATCTCAATGGCTGAGCCAGACGAGGGACCGACCCTCACCGCCGAACATTTTCATTCTCACCTCCGTCGTCGAATGGAGCAGCGGGGAATCACGGAGGAAGAGGTTCGGGAAACCGTGCGGCGCGGGTGGGACTCAGGAGATGCGAAACCGGGAACGCGTGGACGAACCTTGGTCTTTACGCATGATGCACGCTGGGAAGGAACCTACTACGAAGAGAAGGAAGTGACCGTATACTTCAAGGTGGACGATGATGACCTCGTTTTGCTGGCTGCAATTGCACGATACGGCAGCGACTTTCCACGACATCCGGACGCGTCATGAAAGTAGAATACGACCCAACCCGAGATCTCCTGTATCTCTGGCTCGCGACGCCGGGGACGAAGGCTGCGTCCACGAAGGTCGTGTCGCCGGGCGTCCACGCCGACTTTGACGGGGACGGCACCCTAATTGGAATGGAGGTGCTCGATGCCTCCGACGTGCTGCAGGACACTCTGCAGTTTGAGGTCGAGCTGGATTGACCGACGGGGTCAGAACTGCCCGTCGATGCCGAGACGCAATCATAGGAGATCACCGAACGAAGACAGCACTCCCAACTGAACACCGGTCGCTTCGACTGAAGGCCCGACGGATGGAGGGCCGGCATGGAGAAGCCTCTACGGAGTTCGGCGGCCCCGATTGGTATCGCCTGGATTCGAGGAGATGTCTCGACTCGCTTCGCCCTAACCGAACGCCTGTGAGGGAACGCCCTGAGCAACGCGAGGAAGTGCTTTTAGAGTGCGGTCGCTCGAAATGACCGGTGGCGGACGGAGGAGGCAGTTCCCAAAGAATTCCGGTCGCTTCGACCAGAGCCCCGACCGGAGGAGGGGCG
>CAZMDV010000442.1:0-2569 GCA_964564875.1 uncultured Salinivenus sp. | reverse complement strand
AGGACGGGGGGCTCGCCATCGTCGCCAGCCATCAGACGGATGCCCTCCTGCCCCTTGCCGACGAGGTGCTCCGACTCGGGGGCGAAGACACCGGCGAGGCGTCCACGCCCTCTCCGAGTGCGACCCGGAGTGAACGATAGAGTCGGGCAGATAGTGAGGCCGACACGCCAGTGCTGGTTGTCGGGAGCTACTCGGTTGAGGCGGAGGCTGCCGTCGGTGCCAGCAGCGACTGCGCCGCCTCCAGGCGGCCGTCGTTCGGGGCGGGCTCGATCTCAAGCAGTGCGCACATCAACTCGTAGAGGTGCAGCAGGGACAGTTGCTCAACCGTGGTCGACGATCGGAAGGCGGGGCCGTGGGCTAGGAGGAGCGTGTGCATGTTCTCGGTTCGAGGGTCGTACCCGTGGGTGCCGCCGTCCATTCGACCTGGGGTCTCCTCGAACTGGGCGCGCGTCGAGAGGGCCCATCGGTTCTCGGCCACGGCCACGACCGATGGGATGCGGCGATGGTCGTCGAAGTGAAACGTGTCCGGCAGCGTGCCCCGTCGGTATGCCGACAGGTGAGGCGCCGCCTCCAGGGCCGCCACCACGGAGTCAACCGGAGTGTCGTCGTGCGGCTCCATCATCGCGACCGGATTCGTGGCGGTCAGTCGCACGTCGTCGAGATCCACGTAGTCGTCGAGAAGAAGGGTGCGGTCCTGCGAGGTGGGACTCATGCCGTGGTCGGACGTCACGATGAGGTTTACCTCGTCCATAATGCCACGGGCGGCGAGTCCGTCGAGAAGGCGCTGGATGAACCCGTCGACCTCGCGGAGGGCCGTAGCCACGGAGTCGGACCGGGGGCCGTGATAGTGGCCTTCCGTATCGACGCGGCTGAAGTAGAGTGTAATCAAGTCGGGGCGCGTCTTGGGCGGGCGGTCGAGCCACTGGAGCGCCTGACCCGCGCGCGTAGTGCCGGGCACGCTGCCGTCGTACTCGAACCATTCGGTGGGCCGCACGCCCTGAACCGGAGCTTCCGAGCCGGGCCAGAAGTAGGTGGCGGTCGTGCGCCCCTGCTGTTCGGCCGTCACCCAGATCGGTTCGCCGCCCCACCAGTCCGGGTTCATGACGGCCTCCCGGTCGCTCAGGCTGAACGAGGCGTCCATCTCCGGGTCGTACATCGTGTTCGAGACGATGCCGTGGTTCGAGGGATAGAGCCCCGTGGCGATGCTGTAGTGGTTGGGAAACGTCTTGGTGGGAAAGACGGGGATCAGGTGCTCGACGTGAGTGCCCTCGTTCGCCAACCGGGTCAGGGTCGGGGCGTCATGCAGGTCGAGGTAGTCCCACCGGAAGCCGTCGATGGATATGACGATCAGCGGCGGTGGGGCGTCCTCTTCCGCCGTTGCCGAGGAGGTCGGGGGCGCCGTTGACTGGCAGCCGGTTCCAAGAACCAGGAGCACCGGCAAGAGAACGAGCGTCAGCGTGCGGCGGAGCGGCATCGGGAGCAGTGAGCCGGTGAGGGGCGAGAACAAGCGGCCACAAGGTAGTCACCAGACAGCACGACCGTGTAAAGCGCAAGGGAAGGATGGGGTCAGTTCGCGGCCCGGCAGTACGCGGCCGTCGTGTACGTGGCCTGGACGTTGGCATCCTCTCCGGGGCGCAGGACAAACTCGCTCGGTCCGATCTCGTCGGTGTTCGGGTTCCAGTCGTACGTGTACCCGAGACCGGTGAACGGATAGCCCTCCGGGCTGTAAGAGGTCCGTCTCAGATCCTGGAACCAGTTCTGATGCGCCTCGCTGACCTGCACGTGCACCTCCGGCGCGGGCAGGCTCAACTCGCACTCTTGATCCGTCACTTCGGGGTCGGGACACGGCCGTACGAGATCCTGAGGCCGCACCCAGAGCTCGACGAAGCGGTCGTAGTCCGCGTCTGGGGGTAGGCCCAGGCGTTGAGCGAGACGACGTTGAACGGAGATATCGGTCCGGTCGAGGGTCCGGCAAAACTGTCTGATCGCGGGCACGGCGGTCACCCACACGTCCTGATCGGCCGTCACGGAGTCTCCAGCCGTCGCATTCGGGAGCGTCGCGGACCCGCCCCAGGTCACCACCAGCAACTGGCGGGCCGAGTCGGCGGTCGTACGCCAGACGAGGGTGTCGTTGTGCGGCACGAGGGGCGTGAGAGACGTCGTGATTTCCGACGGTTCGGCCGTCCGAGCGTCTTCGATGGCGGCCCGGTAGAGCGCGTCGGGGCTGGGGTCTGTGACAGAGTCGGTGCCCCCACAAGCCGCCAGCAGACACAGAATCCCGAGGGCAACGATTCCGCGGACGCTGGGCCCGATTGCAGAAGCAGTCACAACATCACATTCACGTATCCCCACGTCCATTCCTCCACCCCTGCGTTACTCGCGGCCGAAGATGAAGTAGAGGATCACCCCGAGAACGGGCGCGAAGATGATCAGGAGCGCCCAGATAACCGTGCTGGCCGTGCTTCGGGTCCCGTCCCCGAGCAGATCCACGAGGGCGATGAGGTCAAGCACAATGATGACGGTCCCCCAGAAGCCCCAGTTCCCAAATGACAGGCGTTCGAAGAGGTTA
>CAZMDV010000441.1:0-2570 GCA_964564875.1 uncultured Salinivenus sp. | reverse complement strand
GATGAAGCCTTCGGGCATGATCACCGCGACGTTGAGCAGTTGACGGACTTGGCCGGGACGGGCGAGAGCCTGCAAACCCCCGTCGTGGCCTCGGTCGACCCGTCGTTTTTCGGAATGGAGGCGATGAGCGGGCTCCGGAAACTGCCCGCCCTGCGTCCCCACCTGCGGGGGGACGAGTACGTGGAGTGGGAGGGCCTCCGCGAGGACGACGCCTCGCAGTTTCTGGCGCTCGTTCTGCCGCCGTTTCTGTTGCGGTCCTCCTCCGACGGCAGCCGGGCCGAGACAGGGCTCGCGATGCCGGACAGCGGAGGGCTCTGGGGCGGGGGGGCGCTCGCCGTGGGGGTGGCCGCCGCACAGAGCTTCGTCGATACCGGCTGGCCCACGCACCTGAACGAGTACTCAATTGAAAACCTGCCGGTGCAGTCTGGCCCCGGAGGCACCAGTCCGCTGTCGGCGCTGCTGCCGGGCCGCATGCAGTCGGAGCTGGCGCGGGCCGGATTCACGGTGCTGAGTGGCGAGGCCAACCGTGACCGGCTCCATGTGGCCCACGTTGCCACGGTGCAGGAGCCCGGCACCTACGACGATCCGAATGCCGCGGCGGAGGCCCGCGCCGAGGCGTCTCTGCCCTGCAGGTTGTTTGCGGCCCGGGCGGCCCATCGGCTTCTCGAGATCGAGAAGAATCTCGACCTGAGCAGCTCCCTCACGGCCCTCCGCGAGGAAATTGCCGCGGCCATGGCGTCCTTCTTGGGCGTGCCGGTTCCCGAAGAGGCAAGTGAGGAGGACACCGACGCCGAGGTCGGCGAGCAGCCCGTGTCGGTCGAGCGCGTGACAGATGTCGAGTTGCCCAACCAGGAGGTGCTGGCCGTTCGGGTGCGGCCGCCCGACGACATCCTGGCCCCGAACGTGCGGGTGGCCATGGCCCTGCGCGTCCCCTCTGCGTCGTGATCCCGTCCGCCCATAGCAGCGGCGACACGCCGGTTGCCGCGGCCACGAAAAGACGGTCTGCTGTTCGGTACACCTCCGTTCTTCATGTCTCAGACCGAGGCCGACATGCCGATTCGGATCCGTACCCGGGAGGCCGGCGTGCGGGGCGCGAACCGGACGTACGTGCGCGAGGTCCGTCTGGGGCGCAAGAAGCAGTCCGAGGTGCAGGTCGAGTCGAGCGTCGTGAGCCGCGTGCACGCGAGGATTGTCTTTGCGGACGGGCGCTGGTGGCTCGTGGACGCGGGCAGCACGAACGGAACGTATCTCGACGGGGAGGAAATCGACCGGGCCCCGCTCCCGGCCGAGGCCGAGGTGCAGCTCGGGGAGGACGGGCCCACGTTTCGCATCACGATTCTGGGGGCGGAGGAACCGAGGACCGCCGCGAGCACAGCGGCGCAGGCAGAGACCGACACGGAGCGGGAGCCCACGGAAGCCCAAGAGCCATCCAGCGGACCGAGCCCCCGGTCGGAGACGACCGATCCGGCCAAAGGGGCCGACCCACCAGAGGGGTCGGTGACGCAGTACGTTCAGCACTATTTTCAGGACGACGACCAACCCGAAGGAAAGCACACGCGCCTGCTGCGGCAGGCGTACCAGCGGGTTCAGCAGAAGGAACGGCGCCGGTACGTATGGGTCGTCGCCGGCGCGCTGGCGCTGTGCGTGGTGCTGGGGGGCTATGCCCTCGTGCAGCACCTTCGCAACGAGCGGATCGAGAGCCAGGCCCAAAGGGTGTTTGCCAGCATGAAGGCGCAGGACGTTCACATCGCACAGCTCAAGCAGCGGGTCGAGGAGAGCGGGGAGGGCTCCCTTCAAGAGCAGCTAGCGGCCATCGAAAAGAATCAGCGAGAGCAGCGGGAGCTGTACGACGGTTTTGTCAAGGAGCTCGGCGTGTACCGCGATCTCAGCCGGAAAGAACGGGAGATATACCGGGTCGCCCGCATCTTCGGCGAGAGTGAATTCGGCATTCCGGGCGGGTTCGTCCGCAGAGTCAAGGGGACCATCGAGACGTACTGGAAGGAGGGGCAGGGGCGGGGCCGACTGGTCTCTGCCCTCCGCCGGGCCGAAGAGAAGGAATACCCGGGATTTATCGTACAGACGATGCAGAAGTACTCCCTCCCCCCAGAGTTTTTCTATCTGGCCCTGCAGGAGAGCGAGTTCGACGCAAATGCCGTTGGGCCTCGCACGCCGCACGGTATCGCGAAGGGAATGTGGCAGTTCATCCCCTCCACGGCCCGAGAGTACGGGCTCCGCGTGGGACCGCGGAAGGACAAGCCCGTCGTCGACCTTCAGGATGAGCGGCATGACTTCAAGAAGTCGACCCGGGCAGCAGCCCGCTATCTCCGGGACATTTATAGCACCAAGGCTCAGGCGTCGGGACTGCTGGTAATTGCTTCCTACAACTGGGGAGAACATCGCGTCACGGACAAGCTGGAGCATCTTCCCAAGGGCATTCCCGAGCAGGCGCTCGAAGGCATTCCCCAGGATCCCGACAAGCGGAATTACTGGCGCTTCTTGAAGGAATATGATGCCCGAATGCCTGAGCAGACCAAGGACTACGTGCTCAAGGTTTTTTCGGCGGCCGTAAT
>CAZMDV010000440.1:0-2579 GCA_964564875.1 uncultured Salinivenus sp. | reverse complement strand
CGCCACGAACATTCATGAATCAAAACCCGATTCTTTTATGGTCCAAATCGACACCGAATACGTCGGCGACCTGCGCTGCGTCGCCGAACACGTCCCGTCCGGCGTCACGCTCAACACGGACGCCCCCGAAGACAACCATGGCGAGGGCCGCTCCTTCTCGCCCACCGACCTCATCGCCACGGCGCTGGGGACGTGCATCGCCACCATCCTGGGCATCCAGGCCGACAAGCACGACGTTAACCTAGAGGGCCTTGAGATTTCGGTCGAGAAGAAGATGGCCTCCGACCCCCGCCGCATCGACTCGCTCCGGACGGAGGTGACAATGCCGGTGGCCCTCGATGAGCAGACGCGGACGCGGCTGGAGCGGGCCGCCCGCCACTGCCCGGTCGACGAGAGCATCCATCCGAACATCGACGCGCCCATCATCTTCCATTGGCCAGAAGAGACGCCCGCGGCGTAGCAGACACGAACTGTATCGAAATCGAAATCGCGGTCATGAACGCGCAAGAGAAGGTCGAGCAGGTCTTCGAGGAGAAAGGAGTGTCGCGGGACGGCGAGCAGTATCTCCGGGCTCCGGATGCGCGCACCCTCATCGATGAACTCAAGGAGGCCGGGTGTGCGGTGGTCGGGATTGAGGGTGTGGAGCTGACGGAGGAGGAAACGCGTCCGCTCATGGATACGATCGCCGATTTCTCGAAGGATCCGGCGGACACATGGCGGGGATACGTCCTCGATTGTGCCTGGCAGGCCCGGGCATTCGTGGACACCCTTCCGGATCGGGACACGATTTACGTCACACTGACTGCGCTCTCCCGCGAGGAATGGGAGAAGTACGGAGAAGCAGAAGGACACGATCGGTAGCACGCTGTGACGAGCTCGCCTACCACCCTCATCACCGGCGCCACCGGCACCGTGGGGCAGCACGTCGCACGGGGCCTCGCGGAGCAAGGGGGCGACGCCGCTGCCGCCACGCGACGGCCCGAAGTGGCCGACCTCCCGCTGCCGACCGTGCGCTTCGACTTCGAAGATCCGTCGACCTACGACGCGTTCAAGGGCGTGACGAAGGTATTCCTCGTCCGACCGCCCGCCCTCACCCGGGTATGGCAGTCCATTTTTCCGGTCCTTGACGCTGCGGACGCGGCCGGGGTCGAGCACGTCGTCTTCCTGTCGCTCCTCGGGGCCGAACAGAACCCGGTCGTGCCGCATCGGTGGATTGAGTGGAAGCTGCTGCGGTCGGGGATGGACTGGACGTTCTTCCGGCCGAGCTTCTTTATGCAAAACCTCGCCACGACGCGCCGAGCGGACCCGGTCCGGCGACTCCCTCCACCGCCAGGACGGCCAAAGGGCGCCGACCGGCGCCTCGGAGCCCTTTGCCCCGCCCTCGGGGGCCGGCTATTCTGGCCCCGAACCCGTACGTGAGACCCCGTTTTTGACCTCTTATGCGTATGCACGGTTAAATGTCGCTGCTTCTATCCGAGCGTGCCTGACTCGCTCCGATAGAAGTCCGGATACGATAAACTTATCCGAAAGGTAAACCAGGTCTGAGACCTTCGGCCTCGCCGCACCGTTCCAGTCGGAAGCAAGGCAAGGGCTCCACCTCCGACCGATGCTCGACTTGCTTCACTCAACCCGGCGACTCCTGTCCATTCCGCCCGGATCGTCTCCATGAAAAAAGAGACTCTTCCCCTAGGCTGGATCGATGACTGGATGCCTCCCACGGAGGGGTTGACGAATCGGGAGCGCTGGTATTGCCGTACAGCACTCCTCGCAGTGCCCTTCGCTTCTCTCCTCCACACCGGGTGGATCCCCCTCTTTGCCTACTGGGGCGTTCGCGAGATGGTCTGGTTCAATCTCGTGAGTGCTCCCTTCTACGCGGGCATGTGGGTGCTCGTCAGGCGTGGGAAACTGGCTCTGACTCATGTGGTGATGTCTGCGGAAATTAACCTCCACGCCATATTCGCCGTGTACTTCGTGGGATGGGGGGCTGGATTCCAATACTATATTCTGATGTGGATGCCGGTCGGCCCCATGATCGTGAAAAGCACCTGGAAAAAATTCGGCTTGTGCCTCTTGCAGGTGCTGATATTCCTGGGGCTGTACCAGTTCACCGTGCAGGGCCACTCCCCCGCGTACGAGATAAACTCCTTGGAGATTCAGGCTGTGAACAGCTCGAATATCATCGTCGCCTTCGGGTTTCTGACCTTTTTCGTCGCGTATTACATGGATGTCGCGCAGCGCGTGGAGGAAGCCCTCGATCGGGCACACGAAAAGAGCGAAGACCTCCTGCAAAACGTGTTTCCGGATGTGGTCGCGAAACGACTGAAAAACCGAGAGTCCACGGTTGCCGACCGCTTTCCGGAAGCCAGTATCCTGTTCGGTGATCTGGTGGGATTTACCGAATTGGCACAGGAGGCGTCCCCGGAATCCCTTGTGACCACACTGGATAATCTCTTTTCACAATTTGACGAGCTGGTGGAGAAACACCAGGTGGAAAAGATCAAGACGATAGGAGACGAATACATGATCGTTTCGGGCATTCCGGAGCCAGCGCCCGACCACGCCGATCACGTCGCCCGTTT
>CAZMDV010000439.1:0-2580 GCA_964564875.1 uncultured Salinivenus sp. | reverse complement strand
TCCTCGCCCCAGAACCCCCGCGTCATGCCGATCCAGGGCTTCCGCAGGACGAGTTCGCCGACCTCGCCCTGCACCGGCGTGCCTTCGGCGTCCACCACGTCGGCGTCCATGCCGGGGACCGGGCCGGAGAAGGCGGCGGGCTTGAGTGGCTCCAGAAAGTTTCCGCAGAGGATGCCGCCGGAGATCTCCGTGCCACCGGAGTAGTTGAGGATCGGCTTTTCGCCGTTCAGGACCGTCTCGAAGCACCATCGCCACGACTCCGGGTCCCAGGGGCTTCCCGTCGACCCAATCGCGCGCAGGCTCGACCGGTCGGAGGCGTTCACGGGCCCGTCGCCGTGCGTCTTGAGGGCGCGGATGAGGGTGGGCGACACGCCGAGATGCGTTACCTCGTGGTCGTCGACCATGCGCCAGAGCCGCCCCGGATCGGGATGGTCGGGGGCCCCGTCGTAGAGCACCATTGTGGCGCCGATGGTGAGGGTCCCGAACACGAGCCATGGGCCCATCATCCACCCCATGTCGCTCATCCAGTACATCGTCTCGCCCGGCTTCAGGTCCATCGGGTGGTACATGTCCTGCGCGCCCTTGACGGGGAAGCCGCAGTGGGTGTGCACCGTCCCCTTCGGCGGCCCCGTGGTACCACTCGTGTAGATGATCATGACCACGTCCTCGGCGTCGGTCCGTGCCGTGCGGGCTTCGGTGTTATGCCCCGCCATCACGTCGGCCCAGAAGTGATCGCGGCCATCCGTCATGGGCGTGTCGTCCCGGCCCAAGTGCCGGTGCACAACGACGTGCTCTACGCTCGGACACTGCTCGACCGCCTCGTCTGCGGTCTCCTTCATCTCAATAGGACTGCCCCGACGCGCGAAGCCATCCGCGGTAAAGAGGGCCTTGGCGTTGGCCCCCTGGAGGCGGGTGACGATGGCCCCCACGCCGTAGCCGCTGAAGAGCGGGAGCAGGACCCCGCCAATTTTGACGATTGCCAGGAAGGCAATGACGATCTCCGGGGTCATCGGCATGTAGAGCCCAATCCGGTCTCCCTTCCCCAGGCCCAGGTCCCGTAACGCATTTGCGCAGCGACAGACGCGACGGTGAAGCTCGCCGTAGGTGAGCGCCTGGGTGGACCCGTCTTCTCCCTCCCAGCGGAGGGCAATTCGGTCCTCCACCGGAGTGCCCTGCCACTTGTCAAGCAGGTTATGCACAATATTCATCTTTCCACCCACACACCAGCTTGGCCGCTGAATGCCATCGGAGAGATCGACGATTTGCTCGTAGTCGCGGTAGAACTCGATCTCGAGGTCGTCTAGCACGGCTTCCCAGAACCACCCCACGTCCGAGGTGGAGCGCTCTTGCAAGGCCTCGAGGTCGGAGAGGTCGTGTCGATCCATGAATTTTCGCAGGTTCGAGGCCGAAACGACGTCTGGATTCGGTTCCCAAACAACTTCCTGGCCAAAAGGGAAGGAATTGGGCGAGGTCTGCGTTGGGTTTGTCATGATGGGAAAAGGGCCCGTTGGTGTCTTGCTGGGACGAATGGTTTGGGGAAATGGACGAACGAGAGCCTTACAGAATAATCCACGCGCTTGAATAGAAGCAACCCGCGTTCACGGATCTTGACCCGAAACGTCCATGTTACGAACACTCTTTATGTGAAAGAATACCCCCCTAAGATCCGGGACGGGACACAATCTCCCCCCGTGGATGTATGAATGGGCGCTCGTTAGCAGTGGCCAGCGTCCGGGCCACCGGGAAGCATGTTTTGTCGGGCGATATTCGATGGTCTTTACCAACTAGTTGAGTTGACGTGGCTGATCAAAATCCTCAGAACGATAGTCAGAACGGAACCGGACTGACCGGTGGGTCTCCCACCGGCGGCGGCCGAGGACGTCTCATCATTTGGGTTATTGCCGGGACGCTTCTTGCCCTGTGGGCTTACAGCTACTGGGGCATGGGTCCTGCAGGAGGCGAGCGCATTAGCTACAGCGAATTCCGCTCGCAGCTGCAGCAGGAGAACGTCCAGCGCGTAGTCGTGGAGGGCAACACGATAAACGGGAAGCTGAAGTCCCAGGCGAGTCGGACCCAACAGGGAGAGACGCAGAAGTACGACAATTTTGTCACCTATCTCCCGTCCTTTGGTGACGAGAAGCTGATGGACCTGCTCGAAGCCCAGAACGTGGATGTGGTCACCAAACCGAAGAGCGAGTTCCCCTGGGGATTGGTGATCATGGGCCTCCTGCCCGTGCTGCTGCTGTTTGGGGTCGGCTACATCTTCCTCCGCCGCATGCAATCGCAGGGGCAAGGACTCTTCTCGGTCCGCCAGAGCAAGGCCGAACTCTACGATAAGGACGAGGAGGACACCACCTTCGACGACGTGGCGGGGGCTGACAGTGCGAAGGAGGAGCTGCGCGAAGTCATCAAGTTCCTGAAGAACCCGGACCGCTTCGAAGGGCTGGGGGGCAAAGTGCCGAAGGGGGTCCTCCTCGTGGGGCCGCCGGGCACCGGAAAGACGCTCCTCGCCCGGGCGGTGGCCGGGGAGGCAGACGTGCCCTTCTTCAGCGTATCGGGGTCCGACTTCATGGAGATGTT
>CAZMDV010000438.1:0-2603 GCA_964564875.1 uncultured Salinivenus sp. | reverse complement strand
AATTCTTGCAGGCGGCGCGGCAGCAGGACGAACTCGCGTTCGTGGACGTGAACCTGAAGTTCAACAAGCCGGAGCTGCAGGTAGACATCGACCGCACGAAGGCCAACAACATCGGCGTCTCGCCCCTCGACGTGGCGCAGACCCTGCAGCTGGCGCTGGCTGAGCAGCGGGTGGGCTTCTTCGTGCAGGACGGGGAGCAGCGGCAGGTGATTGCGTCGGTCGAGGAGGAAAACCGCAATGATCCGCTCGACCTCACCAGTCTCTACGTCCGGTCGGCAAGCGGAGAGCCGGTGCCGCTCGACAACCTCGTGTCGGTGAGCGAGCAGGCCACGCCGCCGCAGATTTTCCGCTTCAACCGGTTCATGTCCGCCACGGTGAGCGCCCGCCCGGCCCCCGGCAATACCATCGAGGACGGCATTGCCGCCATGGATCGGGTGGCGGACGATGTGCTCGGGCCCGCGTTCTCGACGACGCTGACGGGCCAGTCGCGCGACTTCCAGGAAACGTCGAACCAGTTGCTCTACGTCTTCGGGCTGGCGCTGGTGCTCATCTACCTGGTCCTCGCCGCCCAGTTTGAGAGCTTCCGCGATCCGCTCATTATTCTCTTCACCGTGCCGCTGGCCCTGGCGGGGGCGATGCTGTTCCTCTGGTACTTCAACCAGTCGATCAACATCTTCAGCCAGATCGGCATGGTCATGCTGATCGGGCTGGTGGCCAAAAATGGCATCCTCATCGTCGAGTTTGCGAACCAGCGCAAGGCTGCTGGGCTCTCGATCCGAGAGGCCATCGAGGATGCCGCGGCGGTGCGCTTCCGGCCCATCCTGATGACCGCGCTGTCGACGGTCCTCGGCGTGCTACCCATTGCGTTGGCGCTGGGCGCGGGGGCGGAGAGCCGCATGCCAATGGGAATCGCCGTCATCGGCGGGCTGCTCATCGGGACGTTCTTGTCGCTCTACGTCATCCCTGCCACGTACACCTTCCTCACGAGCGAGGATGCCGGACCCGTGCTGGTGGGCGGCGATGGGGCGGCCACTGGCGACGGGCTGCCCGAGGAGGACGTGACAACGCAACAACGGGAGGTGCCGTCCGAATAGAAGCGCTGCTCCCGGTATTGCGTGTTGCGTATTGCGTATTTTTTTGCTCCGACAGACGGAATACGCAATACGAAATCCGCAATATGATTTGCTCGATTCTCTGCACCTGCGTTCGTCCCCGTACATGGACACCGCCACTCGTCTCGCGCTCGCTCTTCTCCTTTGCGGAGGGGGCATGCTTTTCTCTCCTCCCGTTCTGGCTCAACAGCGTCCCGACACCCTCCGCCTCGACGCCGCCGTCCAACGCGCCCTAAAGAACAACCAGCAGGCTCAGATTGCCCGGCGCGAGGCCGACATCGCCGAGAACAACGTCTCGCTCGGCAACGCGGGCTTTTTGCCTACGCTCACCGGACAAGCAGGCTACAACGAGACCCGTTCCAGTTCCGACCAGACCTTCCTAGACGGGAGTACGCAAAACACCGATGGAGCGAAGACGACCCAGTCGAATGCTGGCGTCGACATGCGGTGGACGGTCTTCGACGGGCTCCGCCCCTTTGCGACGTACGACCGCCTGGGCGCCCAGCGCGACCGGCAGGCCGCGGCTACCGAAGAGGAGATAGAAACGCTCGCCGCCGACGTGATCGCAAGCTACTACGACGTGGCGCGCCAACAGCAGCAGCTGGAGGTGCTTCGGGAGGCCGTCTCCATCTCCCGGGAACGGCTTCGCATCGTGGAGTTGCGTCAGGAGCTAGGGTCGGCGTCCGATCTGGAAGCCCGGCAGGCCCAGGTCGACCTGAATGCCGACTCGACCGAGGCGCTCCGGCAGGAGGTGGAGCTCACCAACGCCAAGCGTCGGCTCAATCGGTTGCTGGGGCGCTCCGGGGAGGCGTCGGCTCGTTACGCCGTTGCGGGGTCGATCAACGTAGACACGAGCCTGGGATACGGCCCCCTTCAGCAGACGGCCCTCCAGGAGAGTCCGGCCCTGGCCCAGGCGCGAAAGGCCCTGCAGGCTGCCCAGGCTGAAAGCCGAGAGGTGCGCGCTGACTTCTTCCCCACCATCGATCTGACGGCCGGCTACGGCTACTCACAGCTCGACGCTGAGAGTGGTTTTCTGCAAGAAAGCACCACCACCGAGTTCAGCTACGGCGTGTCCCTCACGTTCGATCTGTTCGACGGCCTGAACCGGTGGCGGCGCACCCAAAACGCCGAGATCCGCGCCACCAACGCGCGCTTGGCGGTGGAGGACGTGCGGTCTCGGCTCACGACCGAGCTTACCAGCGCGTTCGAGCGCTATCAGAATCGGCTGCGGCTCGTGGACTTGGAGCGGCAGAACCTCAGTGCCGTGCAGGCCAACGTGGACGTGGCGCTGGAGCAGTTCGAGGTGGGGACCATCACGAGCGTCGAGCTCCGTGAGGTGCAGGAGCAGTTCATTCAGGCCGAAAGTCGGCTCCTCACCGCGCAGTTCGAGGCGAAGCAGGCCGAGGTGGAACTGCTGCGCCTCAGCGGGCAACTGCTTAGGAGGTATGGAGGGATGTAGGGATGGCGGTGTGGAAGCAAATACGTTCGCCT
>CAZMDV010000437.1:0-2620 GCA_964564875.1 uncultured Salinivenus sp. | reverse complement strand
GTCTGGGCCCTCAGAGCTCATTTCCTGAATCGCCCCGAGCGCTCAAGGCCCCGCTTCTTCGACCAGTGATGAGAGACCCCCACGGAAGGCGACTCCGTGAATACGGGGCCAAGGCAGCAATCCCAGGGAACCGCGAACAGGCTGACGGGTGGACTTCGCACATCAACACGCGTCATCCCGTAGTGTCGCGCTGCCGAGCAGGAGGTTTCTCCTCGTTGCCGTGTCGCCACCCCGTGATGAGGCATTTCCAATACAGACAGGTACACCTAGCATGCAAAAGGGCAAGCTCAAGTTTTTCGATACCTCCCGCGGATTCGGCTTTATCGAGCCTCTCGACGGGAGCGAGGACGTATTTCTCCACGCAAACAACATCTCGGGCATGACCACCGGCGACGATCTGCGGGAAGGTCAGACGATCGAGTACGAGACCGAGCAGACGGAAAAGGGCCTCAGCGCCCTCAACGCCTCCCCGGCCGACGAGACTAATGGCGCGCTCTAACGGCGCCCGGTGTGTCGCGGAATTCCCAAGACGCACCACCATTTAGTGACAGACGCAGCGGCTCGCTCCGACATTGGAGCGGGCCGTTTCTGTTCGGGAGGCGCCGTCCCGTTGGGTCGAGAGGAGCAGCGTTGATTCCAACGACGTTCGTCCCGTAGCTTGTGAAGGCGTTTGCTCTGCCCGACCCTCCCCACCACCATGATTCCGTTCCGCCGTCTCTGGATCATCGCTCTGCTGCTCGTCTTTCCTCTCTGGGTGGGGGGCGGGGCCCTGGCGCAGGCCCAATCCATGACGGTCGTACGCGGGGGACAGCTCTTTGACGCCACCGACACGACGCTCACGCAAAATCCCGGGCTCGTCGTGCGGGCCAGCAAGATTGTGGACCGGGGCGCGACGGACCTCGACACGACCAGCGCCCGGATCGTGCAGCTCGACGCCGATCACGTCGTCCTCCCGGGCCTCGTCGACCTGCATGCCCACTACGCGGTCGACTTCTTCGACGAGGGGCGGGTGGAGGAGACAGAGGGGTATCCGCTGCTCTACCTTGCCAACGGGGCCACCACCACGTTTACCGCCGGGGAGATGCAGCCCGAAAAGATGCGTCGTGTCCGCCGGGCCATCAGTCGCGGCGACCGCATTGGGCCACGCATCCTCACGTCCGGGCCCTACTTCGGCAAGGCTCGGCCGGGGTGGGACACGACCCGCACGCCCGCCAGCATTCGGCGAGAGGTGGACCGGTGGGCCGCCCGCGGGGTGGAGCATTTCAAGGCGAAGCGCATGCGGGCAGAGCTCCTCCGCGCCCTCATTGACCAGGCGCACCGACACGGCGCCACCGTCACGGGCCACCTCGGGTCCGGATACGGCCAGAGCGTCAATCCCCGCACCGCCATCGACATGGGCATCGACCGCATCGAACATTTCCTGGGCGGCGCCCAGCTGCCGGCCAGCGCCCCGGCGTACGATTCGCTTCCTACGGCCACGCCCGACGAGCCGGCCTTCGGCCGGATCACCCAGCATTTCCGAGAGCACAACGTCTACTTCGACGCCACCATCAGTGCCTACGGCTACTATGGCACGCGCACCTCCGAAGTCTACGACGACTGGCCGGACGCCCAGCAGTACTTCACCCCCTACCTGCGGTCCGTGCTCAGTGAAGACGACTACCAGGATCCCATCTCGCGCTTCCAGCGGATCTTTGAACTGAAGCTCGACCGCATCAAAGCGTTCTACGAGGCAGGCGCCGGTGATCTTATCACGCTGGGAACCGACCATCCGAGCTGGGGGGAGTACCTGGCGTGCTTCGGGGTGCACCGGGAGCTCCAGGCCTTCGCGCGCGCCGGCATTCCGGAAGCCGCGGCGCTCCGCATCGCCACGATCAATGGGGCGCGGGCCGTCGGCATGGGCGACCAGCTCGGCACCCTTGAGGTGGGCAAATGGGCGGACCTGTTCGTCGTCCGCGGCAATCCGCTGGCGGACATCCGCAACACGCGCAACGTCGAGTGGGTCATGGCGCGCGGCGAACTGCACCGGGCCGAGGCCCTCCGCGATTCCGCTCGCGGCACGGTGGGGCCGGAGAGTGCGGCCGAGGTGGAGGCATTCAAGCCAGACTGAGGACCACAGGTCCGACCAGGAGGCAGAACCGACCCGAGCGGGTGTCGGGCGGTCGGGGACAAACCTGCGTTCCGCACGGTCCCGGAAACGGCGACGAGGGGCCGGAGAACGGTCTGCACGTCCTGCTCGAGGGTGCGCGCCCGCGGGTGCCTCCGGCGGGTGCAAGTGTAGGACCAGTGTGGTGCGCCCCGAACGACGATCCCCACGCGTCCGGGCGAGTCAGTCGACTGGGGGATGAGGTGGGTTCGAGAGGCGGATGAGGAGGATGTGGAGAAGCATCGTCAGCACGGCCAGGGCCACGACCACCGCCCCGATGGTCCCGTTGACGATCCATGCCAGCAGTGCGAAAAGACCGATCCACCATGGGAGCAGGCCGAACATCCCCACCGCAAACTTGAGCGAGGCGGTAAAGGGCGGCTCGTCCACCCAGCGCATCAGCGCGCTCACGAGCCACTGTGGACCCACGTTCAGCAGGTTGACGCCCTGGGCCAGCGTCTCCAGCCATGGTCG
>CAZMDV010000436.1:0-2622 GCA_964564875.1 uncultured Salinivenus sp. | reverse complement strand
TCTGGAATGCACGCTCGATCGGCGCGTAGATGACCTTGGGGAGAACAGCCTGCTCATTGGCTCGGTGGAGGCCGTCCACGTGCAGAAAGAGGCGCTCCGTGTCTCTGAGCAAGAGGACGATGCCGTGATTCGTGACAATCCCCTCCTTGCCTACCTTCCCCCCGATCGCTACGCCACCATTGACGAGACGAACGCGTTTCCCTTCCCGGCCGGATTCCAGAAGTAGGCCCGACGAGGTTCACCAGAGATCCACCTGCCCCGACACGGTTCGAAGCGCTCCATGACGGTCCCCTCTCAGTCCGACCTGACCCGGTCCGTGCATACCTATCTGGAGACCCACGTGGACCAGATGCTGGCCCTGCTGGGGGTCCTCGTCCGGGCCGAATCCCCGACCGACGTGCCGGAGGCTCAGGCCGAGGTGCAGGACGCCCTCTCTCGCCTCTTGCAGGCGATCGGCTTCACCGTTCGCTACCTGCCCGGCGGCGAGCAGAGCGGCGGCCACCTCTACGCCCGGCCCGCGGCGCGTCCGAAGGGGCGTCCCGTGCAGCTTCTCGTGGGACACTGCGACACCGTGTGGCCCCTCGGCACCCTTTCGGAAATGCCCTTCGAGGTCGAGGACAACGTCGTGCGCGGCCCCGGCGTGTTCGACATGAAGGGCGGACTGGTGCAAATGATGTTTGCACTTGCGGCCCTTCGTGCCGCCCGAATCGAGCCGGCCGTGGTGCCGGTCGTGTTCATCAACTCCGACGAGGAGCAGGGCAGCCCCACCTCCAGGCGCCATCTGCGTCGACTGGCCCGCCGGGCCGACCGCGCGTTCGTGCTGGAGCCGGCCCTCGGGCTCGACGGCAAGGTCAAGACAGAGCGGAGGGGGGGCGGCCGGTTTACAATTCGGATCGAAGGGGAAAGTGCCCACGCCGGGCTCGACCCCGAGAGCGGATCGAGTGCCATCCTGGAACTCTCCCACGTCGTGCAGCGGCTCCACGCCCTCGATGATCCTGAGGCCGGCATCTCGGTGAACGTCGGCACGATCGATGGGGGGACCCGCCCGAACGTCGTCGCGAACGCGGGCTGTGCGGAGGTCGACGTGCGCGTTACGACGGGGGAGCAGGCCCAGCAGATTGAGCACTCGATCCGCGGACTTGAAGCAGAGACGGCCGGCACGTCGCTCACGATTGAGGGCTCAATTGAGCGCCCGCCGATGGAGGCGACCCCTGAGGCGCGGCGCCTCTGGTCCCGGGCGCGCCAGGCCGCGGAGCTTCTGGGAATCGACCTGGACGAGGGCCGGTCCGGGGGCGTCTCCGACGGCAATACCATCAGCCAGCACGCGCCGACCCTCGACGGACTCGGGGCGGTGGGCGACGGGGCCCACGCCCGCCACGAGTTTTGCTATGTCGACAAGATGGTGGAGCGAAGCGCCCTCCTCACGCTGCTACTGGCCCATCCGCCCCTCTCAGAGCCCTCGGCCGGCGCATCTGTCCCCGAGCAGAACCCCTCATCGATGCCCCCTGACGCACAATAACCCTGCCCCATGTCTTTCTCCCCCATCTTCGACCGCTGCACCTTTGGGTCCCTGGCCCGCATCACCAACCTCGACACCGAGCCCTTCGAGATCGAAACGCGGCCCCCCTCCGAGTGGGACACCGGGGATTACGTGGCCGGCATCGTTACGGACGCCTCGGGCTACCGCGCGATCGAGCTTCCCAGCGGGCGTGACATGGAGGTGGCCGAGGGAGACACCGTCGTCGGGGCCTTCGGCACGCGGCAGGCCACGCTGGAGATGACCGGCTCCTGGCGAGACATCGGGGAGGATCGCGTCATGCACGCCCTCACCCGCGCCGGCCTCTTCGGCCGCTCCACCTCGCGCTCGACCCTGGTGCAGCGCCCCCTCGAACTCCAGTATCACGGGCACGTCTTCCAGAATGGGGAGCCCGTAACCATGCGGGGAGCGACCCCCACTGTTGAGAAGCAGCCCTTCACCACGCCGACCGTGCTCTTTGTAGGCACCTCGATGTCGGCCGGAAAGACGACGGCCGCGCGCATCGTGACCCGACGGCTGAAGCGGATGGGGCTGGACGTGCTCGGGGCCAAGGTGAGTGGGGCCGGTCGCTACCGCGATGTGCTCTCGATCCAGGACGCAGGCGCCAACTGGGGCCTCGACTTCGTGGACGCGGGCCTCCCCTCCACCGCCGTGCCGGAAGACGAGTACCGGACGGCCCTGCGCCAGTTGCTCACCCGCATGGCCGAGCGGCCGGCCGACGTGGCCGTCGTCGAGATTGGCGCCTCCCCGCTCGAGCCCTACAACGGGTCCATCGCGGTGGAGGAGCTGCAGAGTGCCCTCGCCATGACGATCCTCTGCGCGTCCGACCCCTACGCCGTCCTCGGCGTCCAGAAAGCGTTTCGCATGCTTCAGCCCGACCTCGTCACCGGCGTGGCCACCAACACGGCCGCGGGCATTTCCCTCCTCGACGAGCTCACGACGATTCCTGCCTTCAACATTCGCGACAACGACACCCATGGCCGGCTCGACGCCATGCTCCAGAAGCGGCTCGACCTCGATCCCGCGAGCACACAGAACGTCACGCCGTGAGAAGCTGCTTGGCGGATTGTCTGAGGCCACCCCGG
>CAZMDV010000435.1:0-2622 GCA_964564875.1 uncultured Salinivenus sp. | reverse complement strand
CGAGAATCGAAAAATATATGCCCCCCGGTTTTTGGACCGGACACTCAAGCTCTGCCCTTCGCATTCCGATCGTTATGAACGACCACACGGAAGATGGGGACGCCGAGTTGCTCGAACGCCCCCACTCCGGCAACGTGGAGGTCTACCGCTACGGGCCTCTTTACCGGTGGGGGGCGTACGGAACAGCGGGCATCGTCGTCCTCTCGCTCATCGCGATTTCCGGAACGGCGGTCATCAAGGGGCTGTCCGAGATGAATTGGGGAGCGTATGCAGGCGCAGTCGCGGGGCTGGTTGGCACTGCCACATCGGTCCCAACCCTTCTGTCCGAGTTGTACCTGACCAAAGATCGTCTTCTGAAGGAAAGGCCATTGCGGGCGGACCAGGAGGTTCATCTCGACGAAGTGCGCCGCGTCTTTGTCGGTGGGGCGAGCGTCGAACTTTACGTCTCGTCCGGCGCCGATGCGGCCCTCACCTTCGACCGAAAAGTGCAGGGAGGCGATGATCTGATTGAGAAGCTGGTCGGCCGCCTGCCTGTCAGCGCGGAGGTGGACCATCCCTCGGGAGAACTGAAGGGACGGCTTGCAGACGCCTGACAAGGCCCGATTCCTGTGCATCGTCAACCGTACGGCGTTCTTGCCCCGCGCATGCCTGTCTGGAGATTTCTCCGCCACCGCCACCGCGCCTACCGTCGCGTGCCCTTCTTCGAGCGCCGCGCACTTTCCGCCGTCCTGGGCGGATTCCTGGCGCTGTACCTGGGCGGCGGGCTGGTGCTGCTCGGGATCGTGTTCGACGACCTGGTGCGGGAGATGGTGCCGGGCACCGATCCGCTGCTCGTGGCGAGCCGATGGCTATTGCCGCTAGGGCTCCTCTACGCCGTGGTGCGCGTCTTTGCCGAGTCGGGCGTCGGAGCGGACCTACGGCCCTACCTGCCGCTGCCCCTCCGCCGGTCCGGCCTTATGGCCGTGCTGGCAGTACTGTCCCTGTTCAGCCTGTGGAATGCAGTGCCGCTGGCGTTTGTAGCAACGGCCTGCACGGAGGCGGCGCTGGACGGGGCCCTCGGGGCTGCGCTACGGTTTGGACTCGTGAGTGTGGGCGTCTTGGCGGCGGTGACCTACGCGGTGCCCATGCTGCGGCGGGGCGTGTCGGCGCGGCCCGTCCTCGCCGCCGTGGGCCTGTTTCTCTTGGTGGCGAGCGCCGGACTCGAATGGGTCAATGTGGCGGGCGGGGTTGCATCGCTGCTCGACGTGTCGGGGTGGCTCTTCGGCGGGGCCGTGCAGGGTCGGCTCCTGCCCGCTTCAGCTGCGGGGATCGGCCTCGTCGGCATCGGGGCCGGATACGTGCGGTGGCTCCGGCAGGCGATGGTCGTGGACCAGAACCGGCGATCGGGGGCGGCGGCACGAACGAGCGATGGGCTCGATTGGCTCGCGCGGCGCGGGCCCGTCTGGCGAGAAGCCGTCTTGGAGGCGCGGCTCCTGCTCCGCAACGCCCAGACCCGCTGGACTTTCTTTACTGCGCTCTTCTTTGTTCTGGTACTTTCTGGATTTGCCGTCCTCCCGATTGAAGCAGCAGATTTGCGGGAGGCCCCGCCCATGGAACTGATCAACATGACGGTCTTCCCGGGACTTTTCGCAACGGGGGTTTTCGCGATTTACCACGGCCAGAACCTCTTCAGCTACGAAGGCACTGGCGTGGAGGCCTGCATGGCCCGTCCCGTCTCTGCCCGTCATCGCATGGGCGGAAAGTTGCTTTTTCTGGAGGTGGGGACCCTCTTCTGCTTCCTGATCCCGCTTCCGACCTTGCTTCTGTCGCAGAATCCGTTTCTAATCGTGCACACCACGTTTTTCCTGTACAACGCCGGAATCGTGGTGCCCGCCATGATTGCCGGTGCCACTTTCAACCGCAAAGCCCTCGCGGTTGACGAGCGGACGTTCATGCAAACCAATTTCTCGGGCGGACGCGTGGCCGTTACGTTTCCGCTGCTTGTCGTTCCCTTTCTGTTTCTGTTCTCGTTCGACCGCCTGGCCCTCCAGTTTGGTGGGGTTGCTGCAATCGGACTCCTTTCGCTGCTTGCAATGCCGGTCTGGCTGCGCGGCCTTACGCAACTGTACGACTACAACCGCCACGCCATGCTGCGCGGCTTCCGGGCGTCGGGGGAGTGATACGTGAGCGTGATGCGTGAGGTCGATTTTTCCGAGACGGAGATGTTGAGCGAGGTTGCGTTCGACCCATTTGGGTTGGGGGGCGTCGAAACAGCTCTGCGCAGATCAATCACTGCCTGATTCGCCGTACACTCAACAACTGCTTTTCTCCGACGATGAAGCTCACCACCGACGCCCTCACGAAGCGCTACGACGACTTCGAACTCTCGATTCCGGACCTCGAAATCGGGTCGGGCACTGCGTTCGGCCTCGTCGGCAATAACGGCGCGGGCAAGACGACCTTTCTCCGCCTCGTCCTCGACCTCATTCGGGCCGACGAGGGGGCGGTGCGGCTGGACGGCGATGTCGTGGCCGACGCGTTCGACTGGAAGACACGCACCGGCTCCTACCTCGGCCCCTCGTTCCTGATCGACTTCCTCACGCCGGACGAGTACTGGCACTTCGTGGGGCAGACCTACGACCT
>CAZMDV010000434.1:0-2628 GCA_964564875.1 uncultured Salinivenus sp. | reverse complement strand
ATTCAGAGGTGCATCAGGCACAGAAGCATTCCTGTTTACACCCTCCCGCGCCGGTCGCTCTCTACACGGCATTTCTCCGCGCGAGACGCTGGATCTCACCGCAAATCCATGAGGGAAGCGCCCGGAACGAAGAAAACTCTCAGCTCCACTACGATCGCCCGTGGCGCCAGAGGATGGACCGCTACTCGGTCTCCGCCGCCATCGCGTCGGCGGTCTCTGCGTAATAGGTGGCCACCTTGTTCGCCTTCGCCGGACCCACCACCTCCGCCATCTCGTCCTCACCGGCCTCCTTCACCTTGGCGACCGATCCGAAGTGGCCGAGTAGCTTTTCGGCGGTCTTCTCCCCGATGCCGTGGATGTCAAGCAGCTCGGACTGCAACGTCTTCTTCTTGCGCCGCTTGCGCTGGTAGGTGACGGCAAACCGGTGGGCCTCGTCGCGCACCTTCTGGAGGAGCTGTAGCGCTGGGCTGTCCTTCGCGATGAAGACGGGATCGGAGTCGCCCGGTCGGTAGACCTCCTCCAGCCGCTTTGCAAGGCCGATGACGGGGAATCGGTCGAAGGCACTCACCTCCTTCAGCATCTCTACGGCACTGGAAAGCTGGCCCTTGCCGCCGTCGATGACCACGAGGTCGGGCCAGGGGCCGTCCTCCTTCACCATGCGCCGGTAGCGACGCCGCACCACCTCGCGCATGGACTTGTAGTCGTCGGGCGTGCCCTCCTCGGTCGAGCGGATCTTGTAGGTGCGGTAGTCGCTTTTGCGGGGCGTGGCGTCGGTGAAGACGACACAGGAGGCGACCGTCTCTTTGCCGCCGTGGTGCGACACGTCGATGCCGTCGATGCGGCGGGGCGCGTCTTCCATCCCCAGCGCGTCGCCGAGGGCCTTCACGCTTTCGGGGATGCGGTTGCGCTCCCGTTTCATTTGCTGCGTCTTCCACTCGCCTACCTGTAGCTTGGCGTTGGAGGCCGCCATGCGGACGAGGCTGGCCTTCTCTCCCCGCTGGGGCACTTTGATCGGCACCTTGTGTCCCTGCCTCTGGCGCAAGAGTTCTTCCAGGGCGTGGGTATCCTGAGCCGGATGGTCGTTCGGGTCGTGCGAGAGCAGGACCTCCTCGGGGTAGAAATTCGCGTCGGCGTAGTAGCTTTCCGCAAATGAGAGCACGAGCTCCTCGTCCGTGCGGCCTTCGATGTGGCGCAGAAACGTGTGCCGCTTGCCAATCATCTTGCCCTCACGCACCTGAAAGAGGACGCCACAGGCAATGTCCTCGTCGCGGTCTGCGTGCAGGGCAAACACGTCGCGGTCGGCGAAGTCCTGGCTCACCACCTTCTGCTGCTGGGAGTAGTCCTTCAGCGCCTTGATCTGGTCGCGCAGGCGGGCGGCCTCTTCGAAATTGCGCTGGTCGGACTGTCGTTGCATCTCGTCCTTCAGCAGATCGATGAGCGCCTGCGTCTGGCCGTTGAGCAGTTTTTTGACCTGCTCGATCGTCTGCATGTAATCGTCCTCGGACTGCTTCCCTACGCACGGAGCCTTGCAGTTGTCGATGTGATACTGGAGACACACGTCGTGCTTGCCGGCCTCGATCTTTTCCTCGCTCAGGTCGAGCGAGCAGGTGCGAAGCTGAAAGACCGACCGGATCGCGTCCATCATCGTGTTCATCTTCGACACGTCCGTGTAGGGGCCGAAGTACTCAGATCCGTCCTGCTTCACGGTGCGCGTCTTGAAGACGCGGGGAAAGCGCTCGTTTTTGATGCAGATGTAGGGGTAGGTCTTGTCGTCCCGCAGGTTGACGTTGTAGCGGGGCTGCAGCTCCTTGATCTGGTTGTTCTCCAGGATGAGCGCCTCTGCCTCGGTGTCTGTCACGATGATGTCCACGTCGACAGCTTTCTTCACCATCACCTCGATCCGGCCGTCGCGCTGGCGGCTGCCCTGGAAGTAGGAGCGCACCCGCTTCCGCAGGTTTTTGGCCTTGCCCACGTAAAGAACGGAGTCCTCCTCGTCCAGAAATTTGTAGACGCCCGGATCGGTGGGGAGGGCGTCCAGCTTTTGGACGAGCGCGTCGGGTTTGTCATCGAGCAGCTCGCTCATCGTGCGGGGCTGTAGCGCAGGGCAAAGTGCATATTCACGCTACGCTCGCTGCGGGGGCGTGATTCGATCCTCCGGAAGAGCTTTCGGTCGCGTGTCCTTGCCCGCGCGTCGATGCTGTGCGGGGGTACCCCGAGCCTGCAAGGCCAAGCGAATAAGCCTCGGCGCTCGGGAGCGGCCGGTGCGCTACCCCATGTAGTACAGCTCCGCCCCCGGCCCCAGCGGCAGGCCCAGCAGGACCCAGAGGAGGAAGACGATGGTGCTCACGATCCCAAAGCCGACGGAGTACGGAAGCATGAGCGCGATGATGCTCCCGATGCCGGCGTCCTCGTCGTAGCGCTGGGCGAAGATGATGACGAGGGGAAAGTAGGGAAGAAGCGGCGTGAGGATGTTGGTGAAGGAGTCGCCGATGCGGTAGGCGGCCTGCACCGTTTCGGGCGAGTAGCCGGGATCGCCCGCGAGCATCAGCATGGGCACAAACACGGGCGCCATGATGGCCCACTTTGCCGAGGCGCTCCCGACGAATAGGTTGATGAGAGCGGAGACGA
>CAZMDV010000433.1:0-2645 GCA_964564875.1 uncultured Salinivenus sp. | reverse complement strand
ACTGCTCCGCGGTGCTACCGTTGTGCCGCCTCGCTGCGCTTGGGGCGCGTGGGGCACCGACTTTCTACCTGTAGAACAGTGCAAGGGGCCGGCCGTCGCCACGATGTGATTGCCGCGTTTGGGAGGTGATACCGTTTTGACTCCATCGTGTCGGCTCAAAAAATAAGCCGAAGCCACCAGACGGAAAATATTTTTTCATAGGTAAAAAACGTTCAATGCCTGGTGACCCCTCAAGCGTGTGGCTGGGATTTCAGGACTGTGTCCCCCTCGGAAGGAGGGCCGACGGCAGACCGTGGTCGTCGCACGTCGAGGCAGCGCTTCCGCGGTCAACTCGCACCGTCGAAGGATGGACTGGCGTTGGGACGTCGGTGGGACTGTTGGGCAACCGGAGCAGTCACCCCATTCAGCACGCTGCCAGCGCCGAACAGGCTCGGAATTACAGGAGCTGCTCAATCTACCGGACGTGGACGACCCGTCCCCGGTCGCGGATCTGTCCATCGACGCTCAACACGTAAAGGTACACGCCGCTCGCCCGTCCCGACCCCCGAAAGTACGCCGTGTGTTCCTCCGGGTCGAGCCGCCGATCCAGGAGGACCGACACCTGGCGTCCGAGCAGATCGTACACCCTCAAGGAGACGTGGGCGGCCTCGTCGAGGGCAAACGTGAGGCGGGTCCGTTCCACGAACGGGTTCGGCGCGGCACGGACGCCCTCCCCCGACGTGATCGAAGACGCCCCCGAGTCCGCCGGGGCCGCAAAAAACTTTACGCCGCCGCCCTCGCCCCCGGTCATCAGGTCGGCCCGGCGGTCCCCGTCCACGTCCTTGAGGGCCGGAGCGACGAGGGGACGGAAGGGCAGGGCCACGGAGTCGGGCGCGCTCCCAAACGCGGCGGACTGGGGAGACCCCGTGTTTTCGTACACCTTGAGGCCCTCCTTCGTCCCGAGATACAGGTCCGGTGCGTCGTCGTCATCCCGGTCCACGAAGGCCGGATGGGTCCGACTCTCCCCGGCCCGAATGTCGCTGTAGGTCTCGGCCGCCAGCGTGAAGTCGGGGGTTTGCGGCGTGCCCTCGTTGCGGTAGAACGACACGATGCCCTCGGCGCTGGAGGAGCCGAGGAATAGGTCCTGATCTCCGTCCGCGTCGATGTCGACGAGCGCTGGCGTGGCGAAGTTGCCCTGCTGCAGCTCCACGTCCCTGCCGGGCACCCGTTCAAAGCGAGGGCCTTCTGCCGTTCCGGTGTTGCGGTAGAAGCGCACCGTGCCCGAGAAGGTGCCGAGAAAGAGGTCCGGGTCGCCGTCGGCGTCGACGTCGGCGAACGCCGGAACGAAGTTGAATCCCCTCTCCGCATCCGGCAGAAGCGGGGCCGGGCGCCGCTCGAACACGGGATTGGTCGACGTCCCCACGTTTTCGAAGTGGTGAAGACGCGCCGAGGTGGCCCCGGGCTCCCGATTGTTGCCCACCACGAGGTCCCGATCCCCGTCGTCGTCGAGATCCACGAGGGCCGGAGCGCTCACCTCCCCGACGTCGAGGGTAGACAGAAATCGCCGCGTGCGGGAGGTGTACGAGGGCTGCCCGTCCGTCCCTTCGTTTTCGAGGTACAGCAGGTTTTCCACGGCGCTACTGCCGGCCCCACCGCCGCCGAGGACGCCCACGAGTAGGTCCAGATCATTGTCGCCGTCGAGGTCCGCAAGGTGCGGCGCGTTGTATCCGCTTGTCATTAGGGGATTGGACGCCGGATACGTGTCGGCGACGCGTTCGAGGGAGTCGGCCGTGCACGCGCCCGTGTTCTCGATCAAGTACAGACTCTCACTGAAGAAATCGCCCCACAGCAGATCCGGATCCCCGTCGCCACCGAGATCGCCGGTGGCCAGCGCGTTGGCGCCGTGTCGCTCCCCCAAGCCGGCTCCCGGAGGAGATTGCGACTGGGAGCTCCCGCACACGCTCTCCGGCCCCACGCATACGTTTTGATACTCGTCCGCCACCTTCTGAAAAACAGGGACGCTCTGGTCCCGGGTGCCGGTGTGCTCGAGGTAGCGGATCCGTCCATTCAGGGTCCCGAGCAGCAGGTCAGGCGGACCGGTGCAGTCGAGAGCAGCGAGGGCCGGCACATTTTGACGGTCGGCAGCAATTGGGCTCCCGTCGGCGCGGCGGAGGGGCCCTTCGGCCCGGACGAAGTTGGGCGCTCGCGGCGTCCCCTCGTTATGGTAGTAGCGGATGTTGCTGATGGGCTCCTCAGAGAGGAGGTCGACCGTGCCGTCGTCGTCCAGGTCGGCAAATCGGAACCAGGCCCCCACGTCCAGCCCCTGAAAACGATCGGTGCGCCACTCGAAGGTCGGGGCTGTCGGCGTGCCGGTGTTCTCGAAGTAGATGAGGCGCCCGCGGCGCTCCTGAAGAACGAGGTCGAGGTCGCCGTCGTCATCGAGGTCCACGAGCTGGGGACGCGGAGTGTTCAGGCCGCCCAGGAACGGGAAGTCGTACGCCGACCCGGTGGTATCCCGCACCGGAAACGGAGACACGCGCTGCTCAAAGTCCTGTGCCTGCACGGGCCCTGCGCCGACCAGGAGCCCGACGAGAACTGCAAATCCAGAGACGAGGAGAACACGTCGGAAATCCATTAGCAGTCTGCTACGTCAACAACATCACATC
>CAZMDV010000432.1:0-2650 GCA_964564875.1 uncultured Salinivenus sp. | reverse complement strand
CGGCCCTCCTCCGTAACTCGCAGTGGAAGCGGCCCACGTGGGAGGACGTAAAGCTTCTCCGCACCCGATATGACCAGCTGACGGACGAAACCTGAAGGGCCCTGTGTCGGTCTCCCTTTCGGAGACGAAGTTCCAGTTCATCACTCCTTCGAGACGGGCGCTGCGCGCCTCCCAGCCCAAGTCCCCACCACTCCGTTCATGGCTGACAGCGACGACTCGCAACGGCTCAATATCGACGAGTCCTCTCGCTCGTCTTACCCCCTCGAAAAAATGCGGGGCGGACAGGGAAAGCAGCAGCGGGAGCAGGCCGAGGCGGTCCACGAGCAATCGGGCCGCGTGCCGCCCCAGGCCATCGACGTGGAGAAGTCGGTGCTGGGGGCCATGCTCATCGAGCGAGAGGCCATTCCACAGGTCATCGAGATTCTTCCGCCGGAGGCCTTCTATGACAACAAGCATCAGAAAATCTACGAGGCCGTTCAGGATCTCTTCGAGCGGGGCAATCCAGTCGACCTCGTCACGCTGACCGAGGAGCTTAAGCGGCGCGACCAGATTGAGGACATCGGTGGGGCCTACTACCTGACCGAGCTCACCACCCAGGTCGCCTCGGCCGCCAACGTGGAGTACCACTCCCGCATCATCGCGGAGAAGTCGCTGCTCCGCAAGATGATCGAGACGATGACGACGGTCGTGCGCAAGGCGTACGACCCCGGGGCCGACGCCTTCGAGCTGCTCGACGAGGCGGAGAGCAAGATCTTCCAGATCTCGGACAACCAGCTCCGCAAGGCCGCCGCGCCGATGAACGAGGTGGTGAAGGACACCCTGGAGCGCCTCGAAACCATCCACGGCCAGGACAGCGGCATCACAGGCGTGCCCAGCGGCTTCCCGAAGCTCGACGACCTTACGAGCGGCTGGCAGGACTCCGACTTCATCATCATCGCGGCCAGGCCCTCCATGGGGAAAACGGCATTTTCTCTGGCGGCCGCCCAAAACGCCGCTACCCACCCGGAGCGGTCGACGGGCGTGGCCATCTTCTCGCTGGAGATGGGCGCACAGCAGCTTGCCCAGCGCATGCTCACCTCGCAGGCCCGCGTGGACGCCCACAAGGCCCGCACAGGCCGCATGAAAGACGAAGATTGGCAGCGGCTGGCCCGTGCGGCCGGAGACCTTAGCGAGGCGGAGATCTTCATCGACGACACGCCGGGGCTCAGCGTGCTTGAGCTCCGCGCCAAGTGCCGCCGCTTGAAGGCCGAGCACGACCTTGGCCTCGTGGTGGTCGACTACCTGCAGCTCATGCAGGCCTCCGGCGCCAACCTGCGCAGCGGGGCCAATCGGGAGCAGGAGATTGCCCACATCTCGCGCTCACTGAAGGGGTTGGCCAAGGAGCTCGACATTCCCGTCATTGCCCTCTCTCAGCTCAACCGCGCCGTCGAAAATCGGGGCGGCGACAAGCGCCCCCAGCTCTCGGACCTGAGAGAGAGCGGCTCGATCGAGCAGGATGCGGACGTGGTGGCCTTCATCTACCGGGCCGAGCGCTACGGCATCACGGTCGACGAGCAGGGCAACTCCACCGAAGGCATCGCCGAAATCATCGTGAGCAAGCAGCGAAACGGCCCCATCGGCAACGTCGAACTCGCCTTCGTGAAGCAATACGCCCGCTTCGAACCCCTCACCCAGTACGACGACCCGGGCGGCGGCCCGCCGCAGGGGGATGGCTCGGCGCCCATGGAATCGGCGCCGGACGGGACGCCCGGCGGAAGCGCGGGCGGTCCCCCCAATGAAGATGGAGGAAGCTCCTTCGAAGACGACGCGCCGTTTTAGACTGGCTTGCCACGGCGGGGTCGAGCCACTGGTCCGCCAGCTCGCGCTCCCGCAGCCGGTCGTCGGTGCGAGTCGGCAGATTGTGATCCTCCGCGAGGGGCCGTCCTGGACAGGAAATCTTTTGCTTCGGAGACCACTCTAGCGTCAAGCTGCTGCGTCGAGCAGGCTCGTTTCTACAGCCCCTGCTTCGGCTTCTCCAGCACAAACAAGCCCTCGTCGATGCTCGACACCACGACGATCCCGTTCTCGAAGTACGGATAGTTGCTCCATGCCCCCGCGAAGCCGGGATCGTTGTCGCCATGGGGCTTCGTGTCGAAGTGGGCCACTTCGGTGGGAGTCGTCGGGTCGCTCACGTCGAGGATGCGCAGTCCGCTCTTGTAGTTCGCCTCGTACAGAAGCGGGGCCTCCACGTACAGGTTGTGGTCCGACGACGCCTCCGGAAGCATTACCTGGTTCGCGAGCGTCGGATTGTCGAGATCCTTCAGGTCCCACACCAGCGTCCGGGTGCGTTCGGCCTTGCCCTGAATCTCGTCGAGCTCGTCGTTCTGGTAGAAGTAGCGCTGGTTGTCCCCGAACCAGCCCTGATGGACGTACGCGTGGTCCGGATACGATCCCGTCGAGACCGCAACCGTGCTGTCCTTGTTCGTCACGTCCGCGATGCTGATCGCCGTCTCGTTCGACCCGACGCAGAGCTCCTGTCCCTGATAGTCGGCGTCCGGGCCCTGGTAGACGACGCACTGCACGTCGTGGGTCGCCCCCGTGCCCGACCGGCCCGTGGAGGGGTCGGCAAAACACCCCGCGAAGGTGGGATTCAGCGGGTCCTGAACGTTGA
>CAZMDV010000431.1:0-2658 GCA_964564875.1 uncultured Salinivenus sp. | reverse complement strand
GGCCCATTGTCGCACGCGACCGTGAAAAGTCCGAACGAGAGGGCAAGTGCGAGAATTGCAGTTAACCGTGTCATGGGTTCTTTTCGGTTTGTGAGTTTGGGTGAAGGTGTAAGGAGTCCGGCCGGTGGGGACACGCCCCCCGGCGGTCCGCTTCTGGAGATGCAAATCTTGCGTCCCAAACGCCCGCCCCTCCGGATGGAGAGGCGGGCGCGACGGGCGGCGATCGCAAGAGCGCGGGAGTCACTTACTGTGCTGGTTGGGGGACCTCCTGGCCGAAGGGCACGGTAAAGGTCTCGAGAAAGCCTCGAGATTTTGGGTTCGGGATTTCGGCAACCCAAGCATACGTGCCAGGCCCGAGCACCACGTGGAAATACGCTGTTTCCGGAAGCGGGGGACGGATGTCCTGCACCCCGCCCAGCCAGGTCTGCGGCCCGGGGTCGTCGTGGTAGGAGGTCAGGGCGGGACCGAATTCGTCCGTGTCGTACGTTCCCTCCGACCCCACGTCCGGCCAATCCATCCAGGCGTTGAGCTCCTCGACGGTCGTACCGTCATCGAACCGGAAGAGGTGGAGGTCGCTGCCGGACTGCGTCTCGTTCTCTTCGAAGGTGACGGCGACGGTGTGCTGGCCGGGCCGGATATCAGAGGGGCCCTGCGGGTTCACAAGCTCGAGCCCGTCATCCGAGATCGAAACCTTCATGGTCGGCTCGGGCTCGATCGCCCCCGAGGACTCCTCGGTCACCACCAGCTTCTTGAGCATCCCGTTGGAGACGTGGAAGACGCCTTCCCCATTGAGCACGTAGCACTCAATGAAATAGGTGCCGGGCTCAAGGTTCTGGGTCGTCGCAGAGGTCACAGCTCCGCTGGTAAGCCCGGGGCCGCCGATGGGCCGGTGCTCCTGGAACCAGGCGGGCGTCCGCGGGCCCAGGTTGGCGAGGAATTCGCCGAATTTGATCTCGCCCTCGTAATATGGGTTAAACTCCTCCTGGAAGGGGATGGAGGCGGCGTCCAGGAAGGCCTGAGCCGAGACCGTCCCGAAGTCATTTTTCATCCCGTCCAGGAAGTCCTGGGATGCTTTCCTTAGGAACGCGAAGTGGGTGGCTTCGGTCTGGTTGTCGAGCTTGATGGTCGTCCAGCCGGACGGAATCTTGTCGTCGGACAGCTCAAACTGATGCTGGTCGTCCTCGTGCACCGCCGTGATCTCGAGAACGTTTTGGGTGCCTTGGGTTGCAGAACGACCCTCCGTTTGCCCCGACGTAGACGCCGTCGGAGCCGTTGTGCTATCACATCCAACAAGTGCGAAGGCAAGTGCGATGGTTACTGTAAGTATACCAGTTAGGCGCTTCATGGCACGATGATATGAAGGTGAAGAAGATCGTGATATGGACATGAGCGAGAAGACGCGGACATAGGCGAGAGGGCGCGGATCGCTTGCGCCCGACGCGCCCTATCCTGGCCGATGCTCGACGCGCCCGCATGCCGAGATGCACGCTCGATCAATCGTCAGCCGTGGCATCAGTCACTTCGGTGAACATGGCGTGCACTTCGGCTTTCAACTAAGATCCGCGTCAAGTGCGCGTCACGGGACGTCAGTCGAGACCGCGGCCTTATAGATAGAAGGCGCCGCCGCGAGGGCCCGATTCTCGGCCGGCGCGATTGCCCGGACATCTCCTCATCTATGGACCCCGGCAGATCGGCGCGGTCTTCTCACGAATTGGGCCGCACTGACGTGATCTTCGCCTTTTCTTCACGGAATAGAGGACGATGCCATGGCCTCATCCGCTCCATCTGGCGTAACGGAGCTGCTCGGTGAACTCCGGGCGGGCAACGAGGAGGCGAGCGGCGATCTCTTCGAGCACGTCTACGCGAAGCTCCGCCAACTGGCCCACGGGCAGCGGAAGCGCTGGGAGGGCGAGCCGTCGCTCCAGACGACGGCGCTGGCGAATGAGGCCTACCTCGATCTCGTGGGCCCGGAGGAGCGGTCGTGGGAAAACCGGTCGCACTTTTTTGCGGTGGCCGCCCAGGCAATGCGCCACATTTTGGTCGACCGCGCCCGGCGCAAGGCCGCCGCGAAGCGGGGCGGCGGGGCGCCGACGCTGTCGCTGGAGGAGCTCCGCGAGACGCTGGGCCGGGAGGTGGCCCCGGCGAAGGAACAGGCCGACGAAAAGATCACCGCGGAGGAGGGGGCCGAGATGCTCGTGGTGCTCGACGAGGCGCTCGGGCGTCTCGAGGAGGAACACGGGCGGGCCGCTCGGAGCGTGGAGTGCCGGTTTTTCGGCGGCATGACGATCGAGGAGACGGCCGAGGCGCTGGGCGTCTCTGCCTCGACGATCAGCCGGGATTGGGCCCAGGCGAAGGGATGGCTCTACCGGGAGATGAAGCGGATCCGCGGGGAGGAGAGTCCTGGGGACGAAGGGCCCGGCGAGGAAGCATCCCCGTAACACGGAGATATTTCTCGGAGGGAAGCGCCGGGGCTACGGAGCGATGGACGTCCCGCATGGCAATCCCGCTTCTGCGATCGGGGGAACAGGCCCAGGACAATTCGAACGTTGTATGAATATGGCCCGGATCTCGCGCGTCTCGGCGAGGGGACGTTATGGGCCCGCCTCCCATCTTGTCTACTGTAACAGGGGTATATAGATGTAAGTGCATGGATACGAC
>CAZMDV010000430.1:0-2662 GCA_964564875.1 uncultured Salinivenus sp. | reverse complement strand
CAGCATCTCGGGCTGCTGCAGGTACGGATGCAGCTCGATCTGATTCATCTCGGGCTTGACCCGGCCCGCGTCCATCAGCAACTGCAGCTTCGGGATGTTGAAGTTCGACACGCCAATGTGCCGGACCAACCCCTCAGACTTTAGCTCCTCCATGGCCGCCCAGGTTTCGGTGAGGGGAATCTCGTCGAGAGACACAAACTCAGAGGTGGAGCTGGGGTAGTCCGTGCCTCGCTCGAAGGCCACGGGCCAGTGGATGAGGTAGAGGTCGAGCGTGTCGAGCTGCAGGTCGCTGAGCGTCTGCTCGAGGGCCGGACGGACGTGCTCTGGGGCGTGCGCGTCGTTCCAGAGCTTCGAGGTGATCCACACGTCGTTCCGGTCGGCCACGCCGGCGTCGAAGGATTCAGTCAGGGCCTCGCCCACCTCCGCCTCGTTCTTGTAGATCGCGGCGCAGTCGACGTGGCGGTAGCCGGCGTCCAGTGCCGTTTTTACCGCCTCGTAGGCCTCCCCCGGAGCGGACTTCCAGGTGCCGAGGCCGATCATGGGCATTTCGTCGCCGTTGTCGAAAGAAATGGTTCGCATGGATGTGTCGTGGAGGGATTGGTGAATGGGCAGATGTTGGAACGCCTGTCCCTGACGCCCACACCCGCCCGAGTGATCCCCGCACTCGCCGATCAGAACGGAGGTCTTCGGGGTTTTCAACCAGGGCCGCACCGTTTGGGGCATGCGGCCGCCACGGAGGGTCCTCTGTGTGCCTTCCTGCTAGTGTCGGCCTCGGACGACCGGTGCCAGGCTCTAATGACGAGAGACCAAACCTGTTACGCCTCACGGTTCGTGCAGTCCCGCCCCCAGCACCGAGCGGAGCGCCGTGACGAACCGCTCGATCTCCGTCTCGGTGTTGTAGTAGTGCACCGACGCGCGGACGAGGGCCGGCAGGTCGCGGGCGTCGGCGTCGAGGCGCGTGGAGCGGGGCGTGGAGACAGAGACGTTGACGTCCCGCTCGCGGAGGGCCGCCTGAAGGTCCGACGCTTCACTCTGCTCGGCGCTGAAGGTGGTGATGCCGCAGCGCGTGCGGCCCTGATCCTGAACCCGGACCCCCGTAACGTCGGCGAGAGCGCCGCGCAGGATGCGGGCGAGATGCTGGTTTCGCTCGAAGATGGCGTCGAGTCCCCGGTCGAGCGCGTAGTCGACGGCCACGCCCAGCGCCACCTGCCCGGCCACGTGGCTCTCCCACGTCTCGAACCGGCGGGCGTCCGGGTGGATCTCGTAGGCGTCGGGGGCCGTCCAGGTGGCGGCGTGCAGATCGAGGAGCGGCGGCTCCAGGCGCTCAATCCAGTCGCGCTGCACGTAGAGGAAGCCGGTGCCCCGCGGGCCGCGCAGGTACTTGCGTCCGGTGGCCGAGAGCATCGTGCACCCGAGTTCGTCGACCGGGAGCGGCATCTGCCCGGCCGACTGGCACGCGTCGAGCAGAAGGGGCACGCCTGCGTCCTGGGCCACCGCGCCCACCTGGGCCGCCGGGTTGACGAGGCCGCCGTTCGTGGGCACATGGGTCAGGGCAATCAGCGCCACGCGGTCGTCCATCATCGAGCGGAGGGCATCGACGTCGATCTCGCCCGTCTCAGTGCTGGGGACCACATCGACCGACGCGCCCGTCCGGTCGGCCACCTGCAGACAGGCGATGTGGTTGCTCGCGTAGGCGGCGCGGGAGGTGAGAATGCGGTCGCCTGCGTCGAAAGGCATTGCGTAGAACGCCATGTCCCAGGCCCGCGTTGCGTTCTCCAGGAGCGCCACCTCGTCGGTGTCGCAGCCAAGCATGCGGGCAATGGCGTCGTACGTATGCTGGAGCTCCGCTTCCGCCTCCGCCTCGGCCTCGTAGCCGCCGATCGCTGCTTCTCGCTTCAGGTGGTGGAGCTGGGCGTCAAGGACGGCCTGGGGCGGCAGCGCGGCCCCGGCGTTGTTGAAGTGCAGCACGTTGTCGGTACCGGGCGTGTCGGCGCGGCAGTGATCGACGTCAATGGCCATCGGGGGGGCACAACAGGAAGACGAGAATCAACCCAGATGACATACGGCTGTCCACCGCCCCCGTTCGGGGCCGGCCTCGGACGTCCCGCAGCCCTCCACGCCCACGCTCTCTCCCCCACGCCCACGACGAATGTGGATGTTCTGGGAAATGAGCGGGACGGCGGTAACAATTGGGAGGAATCCCGTACACCCTTGTAGCTTGCGTCCATCTCACAAATGACATCTCGTACGCCCATGGCGACGGCAACCAACCTCGGCTTCCCCCGCATTGGCGCGCACCGCGAACTGAAACGCGCCGTGGAAGGGTACTGGAAAGGCGACCTCACGGAAGAGGACCTCCGCGATTCGGCCCAGGCCCTCCGCGAATCGCACTGGGCCACGCAGCAGGACCTCGGGCTCGACGTGGTCCCCTCGAACGACTTCTCCTACTACGACCAGGTCCTCGATGCCTGCGCGATGGTCGGTGCCGTGCCCGAGCGCTTCCCCTGGGACGGCGAGACGGTCGACCTCGACACCTACTTCGCCATGGCCCGCGGCCTGCAGGAAAAAGACCTGGAGGGCGAAGGCTCCGGCGTGCAGGCGATGGAAATGACGAAGTGGTTCGACACCAACTACCACTACATCGTCCCCGAGTTTTCGCGCG
>CAZMDV010000429.1:0-2673 GCA_964564875.1 uncultured Salinivenus sp. | reverse complement strand
GCCGACCGGCCCAGCCACCTCGCCGCAAAGGCGGGCTACGTGCTGGAGTGGTTCCAACGTCACGGCGGCTCCTCACCCAGCGAGTAGTGCGGGCCTGAATCTCTCCGCCGCGGCGACAGTACCCGCCCCGAATTCCTCTGAGGTTCCACCGGCTTCCGAATTGCACCTTCTCTTCAATGCGCCTCTGTGTCCCCCTTTGCGTCCCCCTGTTCGCCCTCTGCATCGTTGGAGGGATACACGCCCAGCCTGCGTCGCCCTTGTCCGACACGACGATGCAGCAGCGACCCATCCCGGACCCCATCACGCCGCCGCAGGGGTTTCAGCGAGCCGTGGAGCAGGGCACGCGCACCCGCTCGGGCACACCGGGGCCGAACTACTGGACGAACGCAGCGCACTACGACCTTGAGGCGTCGCTCAACCCGACCACGGAGACGCTGCAGGGAACGGCGCACATCCGCTACGTCAATCAGTCCCCGGACACGCTCGATCAGCTGGTCGTTCACCTGCGGCAGAACGTCTACGAGTCCGGCGCCCTGCGAAACCGGACGGTGAACGTGACCGGGGGGACGCGCGTCGAGGCGGCGCGGGTGGCTGGGGAGTCGCTGCAAATGCTCGACGAGGGGCCGGGCGAACGGGCGCAGGCAATGGGGGCCCGCTTCCGCAACGCGTACGTCGTCGAGGACACCCGGATGACGATCTACCCCGGAACGGCCGTGCAACCGGGGGACACGACCACCCTCACGATCGACTACCACTTCGCCGTCCCCGGGAAGGACAACTTCCGGATGGGGCAGGACGGGGAGACGTTCTTCCTCGGCTACTGGTATCCACAGATGGCCGTCTACGACGACGTGCACGGCTGGCGGGCCCAGCCGTACCTGGGAGATGGGGAGTTTTACATGGGATACGCCAGCTACGACGTGGCCATTACGGTGCCGGAGGGGTGGCTCGTTGCCGCCACCGGCACCCTCGAGAACCCTGACGCCGTTCTCTCCGACACGGTCCAGGCTCGCCTCGACCGGGCGGAGCGGAGCGACGACATTGTCTCGGTCGTGGGGGCCGACGAGCGCGGGGCCGGCACGGCGACGGTCGACGCCGCAGGCGGCGAGCTGACGTGGCGCTACCACGCCGATCGGGTTCGGGACGTCGCGTTCGGCACGTCCGACCGGTACGTGTGGGACGCGGCCCACGCGGAGACCGGCGACGGAACGGCCCTGGTTCACAGTTTCTACCGTCCCGACAAGGACCTGTGGGCGCGATCGGCCGAGTACGCGCGCTTTTCCGTCGAACACCTCTCGGACCTGATCGGCCCCTACCCGTACCCACACATGAGCGTGGTCGACGGCATTCCCGTGGGGGGCATGGAGTACCCGATGATCACGATCATCGGCGGCGACTACGACCGGCGCGGCCTCTTTAGCGTCACGTACCACGAGATCAGCCACATGTGGATCCCGATGCTGGTGGGCACCGACGAGAAGACGCACGCCTGGATGGACGAGGGCATGACCGAGTTCAACGAGTCGGAGGGCGAGGACGCCTTCTACGACGACTTCGACGCGTGGGCCCCCTCGAACCAGCAGAGCTACTACCGCCACGCCGGTACCCCGAGCGACGCCCCTTCGATGCGCCACGCCGACCGCTATCCGGTCCACGGCCCGGAGCGCGTGTTTGCCTCCTACAGCAAGCCGCGGGTGATGCTGCACGCGCTCCGTAGCGTCCTCGGCGAGGAGACCTTCTTCGAGGCCTACCGCGCGTTCTTCGACCGCTGGGCCCACAAGCACCCCACCCCCTACGACTTCTTCAACACGGTCGAGGACGTGGCCGGTCGCGAACTGGACTGGTTCTGGCGCGGGGCCTTCTACGAATCGTGGGCCCTCGACCAGGCCGTCGGCTCGGTCGAGACGACAGACGACGAGGTCGTCGTGACCGTACGGGACGAGCGGCGCCTGCCGATGCCGGTGCTCCTGGAGGCCGAGTACGCCGACGGCCGCACCGTCGAGCGCCGAGTCGGGGTCGATCCGTGGCTGGCGGGCCGACGCACGGTCGAGGTCTCGCTTCCCTCCGGCACCGTCACCCGCGTCACGCTCGATCCCGATCAAGGACTCCCGGACATCGACCGCAGCGACAACGTCTGGACCGCTGGCGACTGAGAAGGGTTTGGGCCCCCGTGAAAAGAGGATCAATCCCCTGGGACGGGGGGCCAGTGATGGGCCCCGCTGGGGGCGTGCATGCCCAGGGAGTCGGAACTCGGTCCCGCACACGGTCGTTACTCGATTTGTTGTGTCCAAACAAGGTCCCATGCTCTCGTCCGGAGCGTTCAGCCCAACATTCTGGATTGACATTCTTCGGTCTCTCAACGACAGGGCATGCGGGTTCGAATCCAGCCCGGGTCGCTGACGGCCAGAAACAAAACTCCTCGACACATACACTCCTCGGTAGCTCAACGGTAGAGCATGCGGCTGTTAACCGCAGGGCTGCTGGTTCGAATCCAGCCCGGGGAGCCAACGCCTGATCCAGAAACGGGTCGGGCTTTTTTATTATGCCGGACCGCCCATGGGCCACTTCGTCTACATCCTCCAGTCCGAGGAAAACGACCGGTACTACGTTGGACGGTCAAAAATCCCGAACGTCGACTCGAGCACCACAACACCACCTCCACCGGCTTCACGT
>CAZMDV010000428.1:0-2673 GCA_964564875.1 uncultured Salinivenus sp. | reverse complement strand
GTTCTTCCGATCGACGACTCGCTGGAATCGATTTTCGAGACCCTTAAGCAGACGGCCCTCATTCACCAGAGTGGCGGGGGCACCGGCTTCTCCTTTTCGGCCCTCCGGCCGCAGGGGGACGTTGTGCAGAAGACGGGCGGGGTGGCAAGTGGCCCCATCAGCTTCATGCGCCTCTTCGACGCGGCCACCGAGCAGATCAAACAGGGCGGGCGACGGCGGGGGGCAAACATGGGCGTGCTGGACGTCACACACCCCGACATTGAATCCTTCATTACGGCCAAACGCGAAGAGGGAGCGTTGAGAAACTTCAACCTCTCCGTCGCCACGACGGGAGCCTTTTGGCGGGCCTACGAACAGGGAAAGTCCTACGCCCTCGTCAATCCGAGGACGGAGGAGGTCGTCGGGCACGAGGACCCGGAACAGATTCTCGATCTCATGGCGGAGATGGCCTGGGAGACGGGCGATCCGGGCCTTCTCTTTCTGGACACGATCAACGACGACAACCCGACGCCGACCCTCGGCCGCATCACCGCGACAAACCCGTGCGGGGAGGTGCCCGAGTTGCCCTACGAAGCGTGTGTGCTGGGCTCCATCAACCTCGGGCGGCACACCGAGGGGCACGAAGTGGACTGGGAAAAGCTCCGGACGACGGTCCACGGGGCCGTCCGGTTTCTCGACGATACCATTGAGGTCTCCGATTTTCCGGTGCCCGAGATCGAAGAGATGGTCTCGACGAACCGGAAAATTGGACTCGGGGTGATGGGGTTTCACGACCTGCTCGTGGACCTGGGGATCCCGTACGACAGCGACGAGGCCGTCGAGGTAGCCGACGACCTGATGGCCTTCATCCACGAGGCGGCCTGGGAGGCGTCCCGACAGCTCGCGGACGAGCGCGGCCCGTTCCCCAACTGGGACGCCTCCACGCACGAGGAGCCGGTGCGGAACGCCACAACCACCTCCATAGCCCCCACGGGCACCATTTCGATGATTGCCGGCTGCTCGGCGAGCATTGAGCCGATCTACAACGTGGCGTACACGAAGCAGGTGATGGGCGGGCTGGAGGTGACGAGCGATCGCTTCGTGGAGGTCGCGAAGGAGCGGGGATTTTACTCGGAGGGCCTGCTCGACGAGCTCCACGGTCGCACCTCGATTCAGGACGTCGCCAGTATTCCCGATGACGTGAAGCGACTGTTCCAGACCGCCCACGACGTTCCCGCGGAGCAGCACCTTCAGGTGCAGGCGGCCTATCAACGACACGTCGACAATGCCGTCAGCAAGACGGTCAATCTCCCGGCGACAGCCTCGGCACAGGACGTGCGTACCCTCTTTCTTCGGGCCCGCGAGCTCGGGCTCAAGGGAGTCACGGTCTTCCGGAGCGGCGCCAAGTCCGAGCAGGTACTCGGCGAGGACCCGCTAAAGGAGGAGTGTGTGAGCGAGTGCGAGTACGTCGCCGAGCCGGAGCACCAACGCTGACGGCCGCCCCAGTACAGCTTCGATCACTCCGTTTTGCACTGGCATCCTCTCGGATATAGGATAGGAAAAAGGCGATCCCAAACGGCAGTCGCATGCGCGTCAGAGAAACCGCCAGCCTGGACATCCGCCGGAAGCAGCAGCGTCTTTCCCGACAAAGATCACTGTAGTGAGGGCGTGTAGAGGGACCTACGCCGGGGGGCTCTGGCGGGCGGGGGAGTAGTACCCGGTGCGTCCCGAGACCGTGATTTTCTCCAGGTCCGTGCCGGAGTAGGGATCTTTTTTGTCGCTGCGCCGATGCGGAAGCAGAAACCGATCGGCTGGCATCTGCTCGGGGTCGGCCCCGCACTTGATCGCCGTGCACAAGACATCACGCATCGCGTCGAATAGGGACCTGCGGGAGGCCTCATCCAGCGCTTGTACCTTCGTCTTCGGGTGGAGGCCCGCTTGGAAGAGCACCTCGTCGGTATAGATGTTGCCGAGGCCGGCGATCACCGTCTGGTCCATCAGGGCGCCCTTGATCGTGCCTCGTCGCTCCTTGAGCCGGGCCTTGAAGGTCCCGAAATCGAGCCTAAGGGCGTCAGGGCCGAGGTCGTTTTCCGCGATGACCGCGTCCGGGGCGTCGAAGAGGCGCACGTGGCCGAGCTTGCGGGGCATGACGAGCGCAAGGTGGTAGGCGTTTTCGAAGTCGATCTGGACGTAGGCGTACTCCGGGGCCGCCTCCTCGCGTTTGTAGTACTTGAGCTCGCCGGACATGCCGAAGTGGATCCCGAGCCAGCGCTCGGTGCTGAGGTGCGCGAAGAGGTGCTTCCCATGGCGCCGTGTGCCCTCGAACGAGGCCCCGCTGAGCGCTTGCCGGACCGCGTTTGTCGAGACCTCATCGAGCAGGGAGGGCTCTGCGACCATGACGTCGCCGATCGGCTGGTGGAGCGCTGTGCTGTCGAAATAGCGCCTGTAGACTTCTACGTCGGGCAGTTCGGGCATGGGTTCGGAGAGCTAAGAGTGGAGAGAGAAGGCTTCTGCCAAGGGACACGCGGCTGACGAACGTAGGAAAAGCTCCCACGTCTCAAGGCGTCGTCTCCCTGTACCGAAGACGGAGGGCGGTTTGTATTCTCACCAATGAGTCCAATTCTTCCGCCATAGACACAGAGGTTCGTCATGGATGCGCAGGAAACGATGGTCCTCCTGGAAGGCCCCGCTCAC
>CAZMDV010000427.1:0-2677 GCA_964564875.1 uncultured Salinivenus sp. | reverse complement strand
CCTCTGTCGTCGCGGGTCTTTATATGACAGGCACGATTGGAGGAACGTCTGCACTCCTACTCGGGATTTTTGCCCTCGTCTTCCTCTTGACGAGCTTCACTGGAACGTGCCCGCTATACGCGCCGCTTGACTTCTCGACCCGAGGGTCGACTCGGACATGAGCCCTTTGTCCTCCGGGTGCTGCCAACGCGGATCTTCGTTTCACCCCTGCGCACAACATAGCGACAGCAGCAGGCTCGCTGTGCCGGGTTCTGTGTTAGGCTCTCGAGAGATTCTGGCTCTCGGCCTGGTTACGCTCCGGCCTTGTTGGCCAGCGAGGATTCTCGCTCAGCTTGAGCGCACGACCCCACACCTTCACCGGCGTGCTCCGTGTACAGGCAACACCCGTCACAGGTGTGAATTTTGCCGTCTACACCAAAACCCGCACTAAAATCGCCGCCATCCTGACCGGGCACGTACGGACTGCAGTTTCCACGGTACTGATTTTCTTCCGGCCCGTGCTGTAATGGACGCCGGCGCTATCCTGTGGCACCTGGGCGCCGGGCGTGCGCACCGCCTCCGCTGGCCCCCCTTGGCCGCGTGTCCGAGTGCGGAATTGTGTGGGTCGATTCCTCTTCGGCAGCTTTTTCTTCTCCTTTGACGCGCATGCGGCTGTGGGTAGGAATCCAACCTTCATCGATCGGGACGGGAAGCACCCCGCCCCCCTTCACGACTCAGCGTCGGTGCGGAATGGTGTTTGCTGCATGACGATGTTGACTCGGGGGGATCTGATCTCCGATCTCTAAGAGCTCCCGTCGTCGCTTCGGCGACAAGGGTTCATTCAGCTGCGCATCCGCCAGCAGACCCCCATCTCTCAACAGCTGCCCCATAACCATGGCCCGATCTCGATCCCTCAATCTTCGCCGCCCGGCGGCCCACGAGGAGGTTTACCGGGTCTACGCCGTCACCAGTGAGGATCCCTCCACGCAGGGCCGCTGCGTGTTGGACGACGGGCGTGTCGTCGTGCAGGCGTTCGAGACGGTTGCGACAGCCATCAAGGCGACCGCTGACGACTCGAATCGTCGTCTCGTGCGGCACCGAGACCTTAGTCTGGAGGAGCAGGAGCGCGTCGAAAAGGCGCTTCTGGCGTGAGAGTGTTCTGGCGGAGCGGCCCTGCCGGACTGAGCGCCGAGGCTATTTTTGGGCTGGAGCCGGAACCGTGTGACGCGGCCCCGCACTCTCTCGTCCCCGAAACGGTTGCCTTGGCAGGCCATTTCCGTCCCAGAATTTTCGTGCGCGGCCGCTTCAGCGGACATGTAGCGGGTAATGACTTCGCCGAGGAACGACGGGTACCGCAACGGGGTCCTCTTCTTCGAGCGAGCAAACCACCCACCCGCAGCGATCGGGCGGGACTCTCTTTCGGGCAACCTGTTCCCCCCTTTGGCTCTCCCTCATTGGACGAAGCGACGGGACGACCGGCGGACTCGGAGACGTGGCGTTAGGCCGCACTGTCTTCTGAAGCACTGTCTTCTGAAAAAGCGGCCCCAACAAAAATTGATGCCCCGAAGCCGCGGGGCGGGGGGAGGGTCACGGCTCGGGGCATCAAAAGGTGGAGCCACGGGGATTCGAACCCCGGACCTCTTGCATGCCATGCAAGCGCTCTACCGACTGAGCTATGGCCCCATGAGTGGCATCGGTGAAGACAAGCGGGCTGATCTTCACCCAAGTGGGCCTTCCTTTAAGTTCGTCCACTTAAATACGTCCTTTCACTACTTTCGGCGCACCGGTGCGTTCCCATGTGGACGGTCTCGCATCTCGTTTCATCGAATTTGTCCGCGGATCGGAGCCGACGTTTCCCGGGGACGTAGCAGAGTAACAAGACAAATCGGTGATCCGTATGGACCCCCAGTGTCACTCGCTCTTAGCCTCTTTCTTCTATGAAGCTTGCACTGATTGGCACCGGACAGATGGGACAGGCCGTTGCGGGGGTGGCAGCGGACGAGCCCCATGAGGTAACCGTCCGCTTCAACTCTGAGCGCCCATTTCTGGACGCCGACCAGTCCGCCCTTGCAAAGGTGGACATGGCCATCGACTTCTCCCTTCCCACCCTGGCTGTGCCCCACCTCCGGCGGTACTGCGAATGGCACCTGCCGGTGGTGATGGGCACGACCGGCTGGTACGACGCCCTCGATGACGTGCGGGCCCTCGTCCAGCAGCACGACGCCAGCGTGTTGTACGCGCCCAACTTTTCGATCGGCGTGGCGGTGCTTTCCCGAGCAGTCGACCACGTGACGGGCCTCATGGACGAGCTCGACGCGTACGACGCGTTCGTCCACGAAATGCACCACACGAAGAAAGCAGATAGCCCCAGCGGAACGGCCCGCATGCTCGGCGAACAGCTGGTGGAAGGGCTTGACCGTAAGGACCACATCGATCCTGAAGCGCAGCATCAGCGCATCGACCCGGCGGCCGTCCACATTAGTTCCACCCGGGCGGGCACGGCGTTTGGGGAGCACACGGTCGGCTTCGACAGCCCCTACGACCGCGTTTCCGTCCGCCACCGTGCCAAAAACCGGCGCGGCTTCGCGGTGGGCGCTCTTCGGGCGGCCGAGTGGCTGTCAGGGCGGACCGGCCTCTATACGCTCGACGACGTGCTAGACGACTGGCTCGACGCCTGACGTCCCCACCTGAGAACCTG
>CAZMDV010000426.1:0-2683 GCA_964564875.1 uncultured Salinivenus sp. | reverse complement strand
TCCGCGAGTTTGCCGACCGTCGGCGCCAGTTCGCCCTGACGGACGGCCAGGCCGAACTGTCCGAGGAGGCATAAGTGCACAACAGCTCCCCCACCGCCATGCCTACCCTTGAGCCCTCTTCCCCCGAGCGACGCTTTCGGCGCATCCTCGTGGCCCTCGACGACTCCCCGCACAGCCGGGCGGCCCTGGACATGGCCGTGCAGCTAGCGGCCGACCTGGAGGCGGAGCTGGAGGGCCTCTTCATCAAGGACGAGAACCTGCTCCGGGCCGCCCAGCTTCCGTTCGCCGAGGAGGTGCGCACGCACTCGGTGTCCCCGAAGAGCCTGACCGACCGCCGCGTGGAGCGTCAGCTGCGCTACCAGGCTGAGCGCGCCGAGGCCGCCCTGCAGGAGGCCACCGAGCAGGCCGAGGTCTCCTACCACTTCCAGGTTGCCGAGGGGCACGTGACGCGCGAGCTGCTCCGGGCCGCGGAGGAGACCGATCTTCTCGCCATGGGGAAGACGAGCACGCGCAGCAGTCGACGCCGCCTCGGCTCCACCAGCGAGGCCCTCCTGTCCGAGTGCTCCACGCCGGTGCTGGTGCTCCGCCGAGCCGTGCAGCATCGACAGCCGATCCTCACCTACTACGACGGGTCGGAGGCCGCGCAATCGGCCCTGCGCGTGGCGGCCCAGCTCGCCACCCAGGGCGCAACGCATCCCCTCAAGGTGTTTCTGCCCGCGACGGACGCGGAGGAAACGGAGCAACTCCGGGCAGAGGTGGAGAAGGAGTATGACAACCGGGTCGCCCAGCTTGAAGTGCGCCCCCTTACGGAGGTCGAACTCAATCGAGTGGCGACGCTCGCGCGCCGGGAAGGGCGCGGCCTCTTCGTTATGCCCGGCGGCTGCTCTCCACTGTCCGACAAACCCCTCCAGCAATTCCTCTACGAACTCGACCGTCCCCTGCTCGTGGTCCGGTAGGCATCTGTCCCCCTGCTCCATTCTTCGCAACAACCCTGCGTTCCCTGTATGTCTACTGTCGTTCGTCTTTCGACGCGACCGGACGAACGCGGAAAGGTCATCCCGTTCGAGGTGCTACGCGACTTTGCGGACGTGAAGCCCGACTGGAGTTATTTGGAGGAGGATTCTCGCTATTACGCCGACCTCAAGGACGCTTCCGGCTTAATCCTCCGCCACCGCATCGATCCATCTTCGTACGTGGACCTTGGGTTCGTGGGCACCTCCCCGGACGCGTCAACCCTGGAGCTCGCCGTGCTGGACCGACCCGACTCGGACACGCCCCTGTCGGCGGACGAGCGCAGGTCCCTCATCGACACGTTCCTGGAGGCGATGCGCGACTACCTGAGCGAGCGGCCGGACCACGTCACCCTACTGGTGGAGCGCGACCGTCCCGATCCGGCTACGGGGTAGTCGGCTGTCCCAAGACGGGCCCCCACGACGTTTGTACGCTCCGGTTTCCCCCACGCCGTTCACGGACTAGCCCCGTCTTCCGCGGGCTCGCAGAAGCCAAGGAAGACTCGTTCCCACGTCTCGCCGCCGTCCGCGGCGGCTCGTCACTTTCGGCGCCCACGCCCACCGGGCAGTTTTTGCCACCGGACGCGGTGCCGCACCGTTTCTCCGTCGCGCCTGCACGTCCCTTCCAGCACCATGAGCCCGTTTCTCAGGCCACCGGCGAGGTGCGGGAGGAGGCCGCTCTCCCCACCCACTCCTGATGCCATGTATCCATGGTCGTATCTGGAGCAGTTGAGATGGTGCCGCGTGAGCCGCTCGTCCCGGTCCATTCTCCGAGGATCCCGCAGCCCCGAGCGACGCCGGAAATTCGGCCGGTCCCCACCCGCGCCCCGGTCGAGTCGCACACGATCCCTCCGAGCCTGCCCGTTCGCCGAGGCTCAAAAGACCGTTTGTGGACGACCGCGGCCTCGTCTGTGAGAATCCTGCCCATAAGAAAAGGGCAACAGGCCGATGGCCCGTTGCCCCTTTCGAACTCTTGTGTTCGTAATCGGACCACCGAGGCCCGATGTCCCGGCGCTTACGCCGACTGCTTCTTGGACTGTCGCTTCTGAGCCTGCTGGCTCATGTCGTCTGCGGCTGCCTGGTCGAAGTCAAAGTTCCCTTCGATGTCGACACCGAACTGTCGGAGAAGCGCAAAGGCGCTTCGGATCTGGTCCGCGCCGGAGATGTCCTCGACCAGACGCTCGCCGTCGGCGGGCTCGAGGCCGGGAATGTCGCGACGAAGCGTGTTCTCGACGATGGCGACGATCCGGTCGGTAACGTTGGCGTCAATGCCAAGGTCCTGCAGCTCGTGACAGACCTGAAGCGTGTTGCGGACGGTCTGTACGTAGCTGGAGAGCCACTGCTGGCTCGAGAGGCGCGTGCTGGTCCCTTGCGCTCCGCCACCGAAATTCGGGCCGAAGAAGGACTGCGGGAGATAGTGACCTTGCGGAAGGCCGCCGTTCATGTTCTGAACGTCGCGCTGAGACTGGTTGCTCTGGGAAGAAAAGTTCATATGGTTCACGTTTGAATGGGTGGAAGGGACGCGGCACCGGTAGGGCCGCAAGTACCACGTCTATGATAGTAAAATTTCCGGCATTATGCAACCCTGTTGAACCCAATATTACCACATACCAACCTATTCTATAAATATTCTCCATTTCTGACCGTTTGTATTCCGGTACGGGGAATTTGTC
>CAZMDV010000425.1:0-2687 GCA_964564875.1 uncultured Salinivenus sp. | reverse complement strand
AGCAAGGAATATCCGAAGGCCTTCATCTCACGCGGCACCGTCACGGTGACGAAGTGAACAGCCCTGCGGGACTGGATCCTCCTATTCGTGTCGGTGAAGAATACTCTCCTCCGTCTGGCCAGAAGGCGCCCCCATGTCTCTACTCCTCGGTCTCGGATTGTTTGGGGGCGGCCTGGTTTTGGTCCTCTTCTTCGCGGAGCGACTCGTGGACAGCACATTGGGAATCTCGCATCGATTCGGGCTGTCGGCCTTTCTTATCAGCGTCGTGTTCATCGGGTTTGATCCGGAGAACCTGGCCGTCGGGGCTGTGGCGAGCTTCGAGGCGACGGCAGGCATTGCGCTGGGCACCATCGTGGGGGCCGCCATGGTGGCGCTGACACTGGCGTTCGGGATCACGGCGCTCATCGTGCCGCTCGACTTCGAGTACGCCCCGCGGCGCATCTTGGCTCTTCCGGTGGGGGCCGTCCTCCTGCTGGCGCTACTCGCTGCGGATGGGATGCTCTCCCGCGTGGATGGAGCGATGCTGCTTCTCGGGTATGTGGGGGCAGTGGGGGCGTTGCTTAAATGGGAGCGTCAGGGCATTCACGTGGCGCCCACGGCGGCGGTGGAGTCGGAGGTTGAGGAGGACGCGGAGGAGGGAGTTCGGTCGGCCGTCTGGTTTGTGGCGTCGCTGGCTGGCATCGTGGCAGGGAGCGAGCTCCTTGTCCGCGGAGCCCGACCCCTCATTGCGGCGCTGGGCTGGACGGAGACGGTGTTCGGGATGACGCTGCTCGCCCTCCTGGTGAGCGTCGAGGAGGTGGCCCGCGAGCTGCCCGCGGCCCTGAAGGGGCGGCCCGACATCAGCTACGGCAACGTGGTGGGGTCGGCACTGGCCTTCTTTGGCTTCAATGCGGGGGTCATTTCGCTTGTCCGGCCCGTGCCGGTAGGGCCCGTCACCCGCCAGTTTTATCTGCCCATGTGTATGGGGGGCGTACTCCTCATCGCCCTGCTCATGTGGCGGCGACGGGTGCCGCGGTGGGGTGGGGCGCTCCTGCTGTTGGTCTATGTAGTCTTCGCGGCGGGACCATTTGTGGCCTGAGGGTTCGGAAGCGTGCTGGGGAGAGGGTGTGTATTGCGTATTTCGTGTTGCGTATTTCGCACTCGTTCCCCGCCTCAAGAAATGCTTTCCTCTTGGGTCAACGTTACGCATCACGCAATACGCACTACGCTAAATCCATGAGTGCAGGCGGGCAGGTCAGACGCTGTCGTTTGCGAGGGTGGAAAGCTGCTCCACGAGCGGCCCCGCGTAGGTCTCGTGCTCCGGCTTCATGAGGACGCTGCGCAGAACGGCCGCCTCGTCCCGGTCCGCAGTCAAGGACGGGTAGAGGGTCGTCAGGGCCTCGGCCGATAGGCGGTAGACACTGGTGAAGATGGGGTCGTCGAGGTCGTTCATGGCTGCGTCGAAGAGGGCCTGGCTGGCATCGTGGACGGCCGAGAGGGTTCTCTCCTCCGTCATGGGCATGTACGTCACGATGTCGGTCTCCGGCGACGCCACAAGTTTAAGTGTATCCGTATCGTCGATTGCATTCGTCCAGGTTCGGGCGGCGCGGACGCAGGCGGCGAGGATGGGCCCGAGTCCATCGTCGGGCTCCAAGGGAAGGGCGCGAAGCGTACACCACAGCGCCCCGGCCGCCGCCCCGGCTCGCGAGCACTCCAGGCTGATCTCGCCGAGGTGGAGCTCGTCGGACGTGAAGTAGGTGTAGGGCGAGTCGTGCTGGTAAAAGCGCCCGACCGCCGGGTCGCGGAAGAGGATGCATCCGCAGCCGTAGGGCTGGAGGCCGTGTTTGTGCGGATCAATGGCGACGGAGTCGGCGTCCTCAATCGCCCGAAACCGCTCGGCCGGAAAGTCCTCAAGGTCGGGCGCGTCGTCTTCCGCCAGCAGCCGAAAGAAGCCCCCGTACGCGGCGTCGACGTGGACCCGCGCATCATGCGCCTCGCAGAGCGGGAGGGCCTCGTCGATTGGATCGACGGCGCCGAGGCCGGTCGTTCCGGCGGTGAGCACGACCGTTCCGACCGAGTGCTGCTCCAGGATGCGGTCGAGGGTGTCAAGATCGATGCGACCGCGGGCGTCAGCGGGGACCGAGATCACTTCCACGTCGAGCACCTCGCTCATGCGGCCGTGGGTGTAGTGGGCATTTTCGGCGACGGCGAGGACCTGATCCGGATGCAGCTCGCGGGCCACCCAGAGCGCCTCCAGGTTGGCCACGGTGCCGCCGCCGGTGAGGTGGCCGAGGGTCGTGTCGGGGAGCCCCAGCATAGCGGCGAGGTCGGCCACGACCTCTTTCTCCATCTGGCCGGTGGGCGGCCCACCATCGAGCGCGTGGTTGTTGGGATTGATGCGCTGGGCCGCCACGTACGCCGCGATGGCCACGGGGTGCGGCGGCTTCAGCATCTGCCCGGCGTAGCGCGGGTGGTGGAACGGATAGTTGCCTTCCAGCCGCTCGAGGTACTCGTCGAAGGCGGCGTCGAGGCGGTCGGGGTCGACCCCAAGAGACGAATGGCGGTCGAACGCGCCCCAGGACTGCCCCCAGTCCTCGACGTGCTGAAGGGCGCGGTGGAGGAGGGCGTCAAGGGCGGGGTACGGGTTGGTGGGCACGGGGGAGAAGGTTGACGATGGGAAAGTTGACGGCGAGAGGGCTGAAAATTAG
>CAZMDV010000424.1:0-2687 GCA_964564875.1 uncultured Salinivenus sp. | reverse complement strand
CTCGCCATCGGATTCGGCGCGCAGACGCTCGTGAAGGACGTCATCGGCGGCGTCTTTTTGCTCTTCGACGACATCCTGCACGTCGGCGACCTCGTGACAATCAGTGGGCACACGGGTACCATCGAGGAGATCGGGGTGCGTCTCATCAAGCTGCGGAAGTTTGATGGCGAGCTCGTGATGATCCCGGCCGGCGAGGTGCGCACCTTCGGCAACAAGAGTGTGGAGTGGGCGCGGGCCGTCGTGCCGGTGGGCCTGAGTTATGGGCAGGACGTAGACGCCATTTTGCCCGTCATGGAACAGGTTGCCACCGAGTGGATGGCGGAGCACGAGGACATTGTGCTCGAAGAGTCGCCGCAGGTGCAGGGTCTCATGGACTTTGGCGACTCGTCGGTGACGGTGCGGGTGGTCGTGCGGGTGAAGCCCGGCGAGCAGTTTGCCGCTGAGCGCGAGCTGCGCCAGCGTCTGAAGCGTACCTTCGACGAGAAGGGCGTGGAGATTCCGTTCCCGCAGCGCACCACACACGTCATCCAGAGCAGCGCACCTCCTCGAACCCCCGACGCCGACGGGCCAGCGGCGTCCGACTCCTCGGTTTCCGAAGAGAGTCACTAAGCGTCCACCTCCCATGCCCGCCCTCTCCGTCTCGTCGCTGTCGAAAACCTACCGCACCGGTCTGCTGCGGCGCTCAACGGTGCAGGCGCTCGATGAGGTGTCCCTGGAGGTCGAGACCGGGGCCATCTTTGGGCTCCTCGGCCCCAACGGTGCGGGCAAGACCACCCTCGTGAAAATTCTTCTCGGCCTCGTCCACCCCACGAGCGGCACGGCGCGCCTCTTCGACCGTCCCGCCGGCGACCCCGCTGCGCGGCAACGAATCGGGTTCGTCCCCGAAAACCACCGATTCCCCGGCTTCTTCACAGCCGTGCAGACGTTGCACGCGTACGGCCGGCTGTCTGACGTCCCGCGTGCGAAGCGCACGGAGCGCATCCCAGCACTGTTGAACCGCCTCGACCTGGACGGACGGGGCGACTCGAAGGTCAAAACCTTCTCGAAGGGAATGCTCCAGCGGCTCGGGCTGGCCCAGGCCCTCCTGAATGATCCGGACCTGTTGTTTCTGGACGAGCCGACCGGGGGCGTGGACCCGGTAGGGCGCCGCGCTATTCGCGACATTGTGCTGGAGTTGCGGGACGAGGGCAAAACCATCTTCCTCAACTCACACCTGCTCTCGGAGGTGGAGAAGGTGTGCACCCAGATCGCCATCCTGCGCGAGGGATCGCTGGTGCGGAAAGGGAGCGTCGAGGAGCTTACCGCCGTGGAGCGGGTGTACGATCTCGTGTCGACCCCCCTCCCCGATTCGCTCGTCGCGGAGACAGACCTCCCCCTCCGCCCGGCTCCCGACGGATCTCCGCCCGATCCGGCCCTGGAGCAGCACCGCGTCCACGCCGACGACCGGAGCACCCTTAACGCCGTGCTGGACCGCCTCCGTAGGGCCGAGGTCGAGATCGAATCGATCACGCCGCTCCGACAGTCCCTCGAAGATTACTTCATCGATGTGGTCGACACGCCAACCTCCTCCTGAGCCCGTCGTCGCAGACCGATGACGAGGCGGAACGGGAAAGACACCCCTTCCCTTCGTCCTCCTCTCGCTCTGCGCTCCCCTCTTCCAATCCCGCTTCCTAAACCCTCAACGCCCGACGCACTACGCACAACGCCCACCCGCCATGCGTCCCCTGCTCGGCCTCGTCCTGATTACGTTCCGGGAGCTCTGGGCCCGGAAAATCGTCCTGGGGCTCTTCATCATTAGTTCGCTGGTCCTTCTGGCCGTCGCGTTTGCCCTCAACCTCGACGTGGTCGAAGGATCGCTCGCCGGCATTCGTCTCTTTGGGCAGGACGCCATGCCCGAGGACGGCGGAGGAGGAGAAAGCCCCGAACTGACCCTTGACCGGATCGTGATTGCCGTGGAGTCTGTCGTGGCCGGGGCGGCCTACTGGATTGGCATTCTCCTGGCTCTTTTCGCTTCCGCCTCCCTGTTTCCGGACCTGCAGTCGGCCGGGCGGGTGGAGCTGCTGCTGTCAAAGCCCGTCGGCCGCACGCAAGCCCTGTTTGGACACGTGCTAGGGGTATGGAGCGCCATCGGCATGCTCACCGTCTACCTCCTGGGCGGGGTCTGGATTATCATGTCGCTGAAGACGGGCGTGTGGAATTTCCGGTTCCTGCTCTCCCTCCTGATCGTGGTGGGCATGTTCGCGGTCATGTACGCCGCTGTCATGCTGATGGGCGTGTGGACCGAAAGCACGGCCCTGGGCCTCATCGTTTCCTACGGCCTCATCTTCGTGTCGATGGTTCTCGCGGCAGCCGACCAGATTAATCCGACCCTCGGATCCGTGGGCCGCCCTGTGTTCTGGGGACTGTATCACACGCTCCCAAACTTCACGGAGGTCACCCAGATCGTCTCCAACCTGGCCGAAGGAGAGGCGGTATCTTCGTGGTACCCGCTCGTGTCCTCCCTCCTGTTCGGCGGTGTGGCCTACGGGGTCACCGGCTACTGGTTTGCCCGGCGGGACTTCTGATGCCGTTTTGAATACATTGTATCGACTCGAAAGTAAGACAGACTCAACAGATAGACGAGAGTCTCTTTCCTCTTAAGCTCAGAATGTTCAACGTTTGGCGTCTTGCGCTCGCCGAAAAGGGGT
>CAZMDV010000423.1:0-2687 GCA_964564875.1 uncultured Salinivenus sp. | reverse complement strand
GACCATCTGGACGCCTTCTCGGGAGTAACCCGTGAGTTCGACCGTTGGCTTTGGCCGCGACAACCCGTTTTTCCGGAAGAAACGACCGTCGTCCCTGATCTTCCCACCGAGCCAAGCTCTGATGCGCCGCACAGCCGAGCAGGAGACGAATCCGGGCTGAACGGCTCGAACCTTTCACGGTCAGCGGTGCCCCGGAAGACGTTCCGATGCCCTGAGACCCGCTGAGAGGCGATCGATGCTTGGATCAAGGGGGGCGATCTTTCCGGCGTGACGAGCCGGCGTAGAACAAGCCCGCCCCGCCGGTCAGTTGGAGGGCGAGCCGACCTTCCTTTGAGCACCACGCTACTGTTGAGGACAGCAAAGTCGCCCCCCAGGGATGCCGGAGATAGTTGCAACGGACCGGAAACCTCCAATCCAAATCCACTGGGGAAACGTAGAGCGTGTGGCGCGTGTGCGCCACCAGTTCGTCAACGTCGTGCATGAGCACGAGCACACCCTTTCCAGGGGATACTTGCGGCTTACGTCGTATCCCTGTGCCCTTCTACTTGAATCCATCGGGCCGCGTGCAACACGACACCTTCGACCCTCTCGTATCCGAGCTTCTCTTTGGCCCGGCGTCGGTAGGTCTCGACGGTCTTTCTGTTGAGGCCCAGCCGGTCGGCGATCGCCTCTACGGCTAGGCCCTGCCCGAGCATCTGGAAGACCCGCAGCTCCCGGTCGGTTAGCTCGTCGATCGGGAACCGGACCGTAGTCACTCCCCCCTGCATCCGCCGAAGGACACGCGCCGTCATTTTGGGACTCATATACACCTCCCCCTCCGCCACCCGGCGCAGGGCTGTCCGGAGCTCTTCCATCGGCGCGTTTTTCATCAGGTACCCCGAGGCGCCGGCCCGCAGGGCTCGCTCGGCATAGACGGTCTCCTCGTACACCGAAAACACCAGGAGGTCCATGCCGGGGCACTCGGCCCGCAGAGTTTCGATGAGCCCAAAGCCGTGACCCTCACCGAAGCAAATATCAACGATGGCCACGTCGGGCCCGCATTCATTTACGAGACGGGAGGCCGCCTCGGGGGAGTCCGCCTCGGCAGCGACGGTCATGCCGATTGCCTGCTCGACCTCGTGGCAGATGGCTTCGCGGATCGGGGGATGGTCGTCGACGATCGCGACCGTCAGGCGATCGGCGGGGCTGTCATCGGCAGGGCTGTCATCGGCAGGGCTATCAGGGAAGCGCGTGCGGACGGGCATGCCTCGGCGTTGAATGTTTTTCAGGGCAAGGAGGAAGATGGACCATCCCTCACATTAACAGACAGATATAGCCTGCCCGGTCTAACGTCTTTCGCCCTTTCAAGGCCACAGATGACGGTAATTTAACCGAAGTTAACAGATGTGTAACGCAGCGCCGGAGGTACGCTGCTGCTCAGAGCGGAACCGCTCGGTCGGTCAGGGGGAGAGGGTGATCTTTTCGGCGTAGTCAGTCCAAAAACTCGACCGTTTCCGGGTCCGGACCGTACAGCGTTGTTTGCCTGTAGAGATCCCGCGGCACAAACCGCCAGACCCCAAAATCGTCGGTCCGGACACGGGCGAAATCCACCATACATTCCTCATGGACGGTGGCATCCATCATGGTGACGGTGACGCGCTTCTCGTCTTTATAGGCGTCCCAGGGTTTCTGTAAGGGGTTGACATGGCTGCACGGGACTGTGGAAGAAAGGTCAGGTTTTCGGCTTCGCGCAGGTCGGACACGGGCTCCCCAATCTATTCACGGGAGGCCATCTCCTTCGGCGGGTTCGTGCTGGCTCTCGCTTTTTTTTTGCTCCACTTCTTCGACGCACGTCTCGGTTCGCCGAGACAGTCGTTTTGTCCCATCGAACGTGTTGTCCTATCGAAGAGAGAAGGCCCGCCGGCAGGTTGATCCAGGATCAACGGTTCTTCCATCCGCGTAAGCTTAACTCGCGATGGAAGCGGCTTTCACGCTGTAGGCTTGAACGAGCGCACGCTCTCGCCACGAAATCGACAAGGGCGGCCCGGTTGGCACACATCTTGATGCATAGCTATACTGCAGTGACTCCTGTTTGCCTCCCTCTGATGAGAGGCCAACTGCGAGAGCCTCCGTCCGGCCCGTCGGCGTCCTCCCCTGGATTACGGGTCCAGGGAATAACGGGGTTGTTGGCATGCGCCGGTGGGCCGGACGGAGGCTCTCTCGAAGCCCGCCCCTCTGCTCAGTGCCTCCCCTTCGACCTGGTCAAATGGTGAAGGCGCTTGGGAGGAATTTCTCTTCCAAGAACCTTTCATCGAGAGACGCCCCCTTCGGCAAACTCCCCTCCGGCCGATTCGAAACTTGCGGGGCTAAACACATAGCCTGTCCCCAGGCTGACACCCCGTTGGTGAAATGCGGCGCGAGCGAAAAGCGAAACCGGAGAGGCTCCGTCTTCCCGAAGAGAAAGCCAGGCATTTTGATGAAGACTTCCAAACGTGATTTTCGCCCTAAAATTACGAGTACACTGCCCTACATTATAGCAACCGCTCTGCTCGTATCAAGGCAGTATTGTGAAGATAGTATGATGTACCCGTGCAGGACCGGCGTCCAAGAAGGGTTGAGCATCACATTGAGCAACGAACCGGACCGTCTCAGGGGGCGCGCGAAGACTTGGGCCGGTTGGGCACTAACGATTGTCCGCTGCGGAGTAG
>CAZMDV010000422.1:0-2702 GCA_964564875.1 uncultured Salinivenus sp. | reverse complement strand
ATTGACCTTCGCCCACTGCGACGCAAAAACTTAACGCGGGAGGAGTCCGCTTATGTCGAATATACCCAACGCAAGTATCGGAAGCAGATCGAGACGACCGGATCTGACTTCGAGCGACAGTTGCCAAACTCGATCCATGTGGTCACCACCGAGAGGTTCGAACTCGAGGTTTTTTCTGTTCGTGATAGCCGTGAGCTGTGGAGCACTGATCTAACTCACAACTTGCGTTGATGTGGTATGAAAGTGGGAGCGTAACTCGGATCGACAGCGAAACGGGAAACGCCCGTCTCGGCACTGCGCCGGAGCGGGTTTTCGTTTTGACCTACTTCTCTTCTTTGTGAATCGCAAATCCCCAGGCCTGGAGGTCCGTGCGGGGCTCTCAAGTCGGCGGCGCTGCGTGCATCGTTCGCCTCAACGAAGGTGGAACTAATAGTCGGTCTCGCCCTCCCCGCCTTCCCGATCGCGCACCTGAATCCGCAGGTGTAGGCTCAGAGCGGGCCAGTCGATCTCTGCGTCCCTGATCTAATGCCACGTAGGGGCGGGGACAGGCGAGAAGTTTTGCTCGGGAACCAGGACTGGCTTCCGGAGTCGATATGTTTTTCCTCTCCATTATTCTCCTAACATGTCTCCTCGCCTCTTCCTTCGACTGGAAGGCCTCTGCATCTTTCTCGCCGCCGCAGGGCTCTACGCACCCCTGGACTTCTCCTGGTGGCTATTTGTAGCGGCCTTGCTGATACCGGACCTCTTCATGGCTGGGTACCTTGCCGGGGCGCGCGTCGGCGCCCTCCTCTACAACACCGGGCACACCTACGTCGTCCCAATCGGGCTGGGCGCACTCGGTTACGCCCTGGCCGAGCCGCTGGCAATTGCCTTCGCGCTCATCTGGGCCGCCCACATCGGCATGGACCGGGCACTCGGATACGGCCTGAAGCGGCCGAGCGGCTTTCGAAATACGCACCTGACTTCAAGCAGAACGGACCTCTCGATTGCCCCATCCCGAGAGCCGACGGCTGTTAAGTCAGCGCTCTAGATTCGCACACTGGTGATCGAAGGGACAAGTACGGGCCCAGGCTACTCCTGAGGGTTGGTCAGGGGACAATCTCACCTTCACGTTTTGCCCGTGGCGAAACTCGCTGGGTTGGGTCAATATTCCTGTGTAAAGTCACCGGTGGCCTGACCGGAATCGAGGTCGGATAGAAAAGGGCCACCGCCGTCTGTTAGCTTGGTTTGACTCACCAAAAGTCGAACTGACTATTCAGCGACAATGACCCAAATCGAGGTTTCTTTCGACGAGGGGACTCCCCGCGAAGTTTTGATCGGCGACAAAGGAGCTGAAATGCTCCTCCAGACCGTCATAAACGAAATCTTGCAAGCAGAGGTGACTGAGCACCTCGGCGCGAAGCCTGGCGAGCAGACCGCCGATCGGAACGAGGTCGAGCGCATAACGGGCACACGGCCCTGTTTGACCGACGACAAGACCTACGAGGAGCGGCCCTGGAAGGGCACTCGGCGCAACCACGAGCGCCGGAACGGCATGCTCGTGCCGACGGGCGGGGAAGTCGCGTGGATCCACCCGGAGGGAGCGGTGGCCTACTGGCGAGGACATATGGAATCGGTCGAATACCAGTTTGTGAACCACGATGACCTAAACGCTCAGCGCATGCCCGATTCGCTATGATCCTGCTCCTTGTCTCTACCGTTCTTTCCCTCGTCGTTCTGCCGCTGCTGGCGCTGTATTGGCTCACGCGTCGGAGTTCGTGTCGCCTCCTGTGGGGTTTGAAGGCCGCGGCGGTGGGGAGCTACGTGGGGGCGACGTTCTACCTGGGTGGGTGGCACATGCTGTCCTACTACGGCCGGTACGCGCTCCTCGTGCTTTTTGTCGCGACGGCGGTCTACGGCGGCTGGCGCATGCGGCGTCGCATCTTCTGGACGCGTCCGGAGGGCTGGCAATGGGCCGGACCGGCCCTGGCCGCTCTCCTTCTCGGCCTCGCCACCGTGGGCCTTCAACAGGTGTACCAGGCCCAGCGGATTCCCGACGATCCCGTTTCCCTGACGTTTCCGCTGCGCAACGGCGCCTTCTACGTGGCGAGTGGTGGCAGTCAGTCCCTCATGAATCCGCACATGAAGGTAGAGGCGCCCGAGTTGCACGAATGGCGCGGGCAGCTCTGGGGGCTCGATGTCGTTGAACTCTACTCGCCCGGCAACCGCGCGACAGGGCTCTATCCAACGGCACTGGACCGCTACGCCATCTTCGGGACGCCGGTCTACGCGCCGTGCGATGGGACGGTTGAGGAGAAGGAGAGCGAGCTTCCAGATCTAACCCCTCCCGCCCGAGATACGACCCACAAGGCAGGGAACTTCGTGATGCTGCGGTGCGACCCAGACACGTACGTCTTGCTGGCGCACCTAAAACGCGGAAGCGTGCACGTACAGGCTGGCGACTCGGTTGCGACTGGTACTGCTCTCGGCGAGGTTGGCAACAGCGGAAACAGCTGGGAGCCGCATCTCCACATGAGTGCCCAGCGTTCGCTCGGGACGCGCACCATCTTGGACGCCGACCCGAAACCGATGACATTCAGTGGGACCTTTCCCCTTCGAAATGATGTGATTCGAAGGGGGCCAGAGTGAGCCTACAGAATCGTCCTTTTTTGTCTTCCTCTCGCAGCTGGACTGCCGCCTCCTTCCTGAATGACACCGAACTA
>CAZMDV010000421.1:0-2723 GCA_964564875.1 uncultured Salinivenus sp. | reverse complement strand
CGAAGTCGCTCGACAATGCGATCGGCATTACCGATCCGCCGGAGGACATGTACGGGAAGACCATGTCGGTGCCCGACGACCTCATCTACCGCTACGTCGAGCTTGTTACCGACATTCCCACCGACCAGCTCCCGAAGATCAAACAGTTCGCCGAGGCCAATCCCCGGGACGCCAAGGCCCAACTCGCCCGGCGCATCGTGGAAATGTACCACGGCGAAGAGGCCGCGGACCGGGCCGAAGAGCACTTCGAAGAGACCGTGGTCGAGGGTGGCGTGCCGGACGATATCCCGGAGTACGCCCCGGAGACGGAGGAGGGAGAGGAGGTCGGCCTTCTCAACCTCATGCGCCGCACCGGTCTCACCGACTCGAACAGTGAGGGGCGGCGGATGATTGAGCAGGGGGCCGTCACGATCAACGGCGAAAAGGTGAGCGACACGGGGCGCTACATCGACGTGTCAGAAGAGGCGCCCTTCGTGCTTCAGGTGGGGAAGCGCCGCTACGCGCGCATCCTGCCCACAGAAAAAGAGAAGGCCTGAACAGAAGCGGAGACGCGAGAATGCATCGCCTCGACCGGATCAGTTCACGACCACGATCTTGCGGGTCGTCGCGAAGCTCTCCCCTCTGAAGTGGAGGAAGTAGGGGCCGCTAGAGAGGGAACGCGTCCGGACGCGGACGGTCTGCTCGAAGCCCGCGCGCAGGGGGGCGTCGGGGTCGAGAAGAACGCGGACACGACGCCCGAGCACGTCGTAGAGAGTGACGCGTACCTCTTGGGTTTCGTTGAGGACGAACCGCGTCTCGGAGACCGACTGACTCATCCCCGCGGCGAGGCCTCCCTTCTCAATCTCAATGTCCTTCACAAGAATGGCTTTCCGGTCGGACGTGGCTAAAGAGGAGCGGTTGCCGGCGTCGTCTTCCGCGACGACCGCAAAGTAGTAGCTGCGGTCCGGCCGTAATCCATCGGACTCGCCGATCACGGCTGTCTCGGGCTGGCCGGCCTCTGACGGGACGGGAGGAGACTCTACGTCTTGGGCCTGCTGGAAATCCTCTATCGACTCAATGCGTGTTGTGTCGAACCGCAGGTTGTACCGCTGGGCTGATCCGGATCGGTTGTCGTCCCCTGTAGCCGTCCACTGCAGGCTGACCTTCTGCGTCTGGGTGTTCACCCGGCTGATTTGAAGGTCCTGGATGCGGGCCGGTGGCGTGAAGTCGACCTGGTCCGTTTGGGGAAGCCCGTCGAGCGCGTTTTGTCCCGTGTTCTGAGGGTCCAGCACGTCGGCGAGCGTCGTGCCGTTATAGTCGCTGCTCGCGAAGCCCGGCGCGAGGCGCCCATACCAGTCCGGTTCGTTGTTGTCCTCCGAAGGCGGTGCGCCCCCACACCCGGCCAGCCCCCCCGAGAGCACCCCAACGATGCGCTGCTCGGAGTCGTAAAGCGGCCCCCCAGAAGAGCCTCCCTCTGTGGTGCCGAGTTCCCAGTTTCCAATGCGGAGGTGGGTGTCTCCCGTCTCGCTCTTGCCGAATCCCGTAAAGGAGGAGGAATCCTCGTCGAAGCTAATCCGCTTTCCGTGACCGGCAGGATGGTGGATCGTGGTGGCCTCTGCCGTGACCGTTCCGGCGCGGCTCCATCCGCTGAAATATAGGCCGTAGCTCTCCGGGATCTCGTCGTCCACCTCAACGAGTGCGAGGTCGGGTTCTCCTTGGATCTGGTTGGCCTGGTGCCAGTTGCCGAGGCGCGCCCGAAGCTCGGCGCCCGACGAGGTCTGATCGCCCGGGTCGTCGTCCGTGACCGTGCCGTTCTCGGCACTTCCCAGGGAGCGGCAGGTCCGGTTCTGGTAGTTCCAGTAAAAGACCATCGTCGACGCTTCCTCCGGGGTGGAGATGCAGTGCTCGGCCGTCAGGAAGTACGGCGTCTTGTCCTCCGCCGTGTTGTTAACCAGGGTGCCCGAACAGAGAAAGGTAGTCCCGTTCGACTCAAACGTGTACCGTCCCACTGACCGCACCTGTTCGCGCCAGGGATCGGCCTCCTCACAGGCCACGTCGAGGTTGCAGCTCCCGGATTTTGAGGATGCGGCGTCTCCGCGGCCGGGGAGCGCCCGGTAGCCGTGCACGACCTTGGCGATCCGGATTCCCACCGCCGAGCGATGGTTGGCGGCCACCTCCAGCTCGAGAATGAGTTGTTCGCCCCGAATGAGAGGGGTCCAGTGCTTGCCCGCAGTCGCGTCGTCCGCCGTGTAGGGGCCGTGGACAGCCGTCTCGCCTGGGCCGTGTAGGTAGAGGGTAGCTCCGGCGGGCAACTGGAACTGCGAAAACCCGACGCTGAGCGAGACGGCGTCCCGCGATCGAATGCGCAGGCGCCACAGCCACCGCCCTGAGGGAAGCTGCTCCCAGGTACCGTGGCGCTCCGGGGTGAAGTCGGTCTCGACGGCCTTCCCGTAGCGGTACGGGCCAATCCGATCGGACCGCTCCTGGTCGTCGGCCCGGAGCGCGGCCCCATCGACGCGGGGCAGCGTCTGCATCGGGACGGCGGAGGGGGCCTTGATGGAGCTGTGCTGCTGGGAGGGAGGGGTCGTGCGCTGTTGCGCAAACGCCGGAGCCACCGGCCAGGCGCCCACCAGCAGGAGCCCCATCAGGAAGGCCGCGAGTCGACGAAGTCTCATGGCATTCAAACAGAAACCAGGAATCTTATCTCAGTCGAGGTTTGATTGCTCCTGTACCCGTTCGTCCAT
>CAZMDV010000420.1:0-2731 GCA_964564875.1 uncultured Salinivenus sp. | reverse complement strand
CAGTACGTCTACTTCGAGCCGGAGGAGGGCATGCAGGTGCGCGTCAACGGCCACGCCTCGGTCTACGAGCGGCGGGGCGACCTGCAGATTATGGCACAGGCGATGCGGCAGGCCGGCAAGGGCGCGCAGCAAAAGGCGTTCGAACAGCTCAAGCAAAAACTGAAGGCCGAAGGGCTCTTCGACGCCGAGCGCAAAAAACCGCTCCCCGCCTTCCCCGAGACGGTCGGGGTCGTCACTTCGGGCCAGGGCGCGGCGGTGCACGACATCCGGACCGGCCTGGAACGGCGCTTTCCCCCGGCCGAGGTGGTGCTGTGCCCGGTGAAGGTGCAGGGCCTCGACGCCCCGCAGACCATCGCCGATGCCGTCACGGCCTTTAACGACGTGTCGCCCAACGATGCCCAACGGCCCGACCTGCTCATCGTGGGTCGGGGCGGCGGCTCGACCGAGGACCTGTGGGCCTTCAACGAGGAAGTGGTGGCGCGGGCCCTCGCGGCCTCCGACCTGCCCGTCGTGAGCGCCGTGGGGCACGAGTCGGACGTGACGATCGCCGACCTCGTGGCCGACGAGCGGGCCGCCACCCCGTCGATGGCCGCTGAGATTGTGGTGCCGGACCGGCGGGACGTGGCCGAGCGGGTTCGAGCGCTCCACGACCGTCTCCGCTCCCAGGTAACGCGCCGCCTCCAGGAGGCCCGCCAGCGCGTCGATGCGCTCGTCTCCTCCCGCGCCTTCCACGTCCCCGCTCGCCGCCTGGAGCGGCATCAGCAGCACCTCGATGTGCTCGTGGACCGCCTGACCCGGAGCGAGGATCGCCTCGTCGAGCAGGCCCGCACGCGCCTCGACCACCTCCGGGATCGCCTGCACGCCGCCGACCCCGAACAGCCCCTGCGGCGAGGATACGTTCATCTTGCCCGCGACGGCAGCCCCGTGCGTTCCGCCGAAACCCTCCAGGACGGCGATCGGGTACGCCTCCACTTTCAGGACGACCACCGCGACGCCGAGGTGCTCCCCAAAGACGCGTAGTATAGCCCAGTCCGACGACGATCGAGGAGACGGCGCTCCATCGTCCGGCGGCCTCGCCCTGGCAGAACGTTCGTAAAATCCACGAGCCAGATGTCACAACCTCGCTTTGCACTGCTCCAGGGATGCTTGCGTCCTTGACTCCGGGCTTGATCAGGAACCGCCCCCTTTGTAGCCTGTACATCGGACGATTTTATGTCCCGAGGGGCCAGAATCTCCTCGCCGCGCTGCGAGGATGTCTGTCACCCGCTCGTCCCCTCCTCCACCCACGGCAGGCCCGATCGTCAACGTCTCCTGACTCATGGCCTCGGACCCGAGCCAACTTACGATTCGATTTCAGCCGGAGCGGCGCATCGATGTCATCGACGTAAACCGGCACGTGGAGAATGAGGCCGCCGGATTTTTGGAGAGTCACGACGAAGCCGTGTACTGCTCGTACCACACCACGGGCGGCTATCTCGAAGAGACCGTCTGCAACCGGCTCGACCGGTGCCAGGACCGGGTACACGAGTTCATCGCGCCCTTCCGGGAGCTCTTTCCGCACGGGGCCGATTACCAGCACGACCAGCTGCACCTTCGGAAGGAACTGAGTCCCAAGCAGCGGCGCACGGAGCCCCGCAACGCCGACTCCCACCTCACGTTTATCGGCTCCGGACTCGAAAACTGCGTCACGTACCCCAGCAATCCGGCCCGCCCGGTCTTTTTTGTCGACCTCGACGGAATCAACAAAGACAACCATGACCGGCGTGAGCGTCGCACGACCATCATCGGCTACGACGACGAGCGGATCGTGAACGAGACCGAACTGCAGGTCCCCGTCTCCGACCACACCATCGACTCGGTGAGCCTGCGGGACCCTCGGCTTGGGATCTTCGAACGGCTCCACGAGATGCTGGCGAAGCACGACGTGACGACGGGCCGCGTGCACCTCGACCTCGCCTCCGAGGAGAGGCACGCCGGGCTCACGGTCAACGAGTACGAGACCCTCCTCATGAAGCACGACCTGGCCGAGGTGCTCCGGGATCCACTGCAGTTCATGGCGCGGAAGGGCCGCAACATGCTCCGTGATCCGAGCGCTATTCCCGACAAGGCCAAGAACTACGCGAAGTACGACCTTGTCCGCCTCGTCAACAAGGTCGTCGACACGTTGGGCCTGAGCGAGTCCCTGGTCGAGCGCGTCATCGACAAGTGCCTCGCCGTGCCGGCCGAGCGGTTCCTCCGCATGAAGCGGTCGGTGAGCCTGCTCGTCACCCAGGACGAATCCAATGGCGAGGGCACCATTGAACAGGGCCGTTACCAGAGCCCCATTCTGGTGCAGTGGCGCAAGTCCGACCCCCAAGCCCGCCGGCTCCGCGTCCGCCTCACCCGCTTCGAGTAACTCCTCGCCTCTCGACCCTCGTCAGTCAGATTAGCGAGTGGCTCTGCCCCCCGTCTACGTTGAGGCAGGCCCCGGTGATGAGGCTCGCTCGCTCGGAGCAGAGGAACGCGACCGTGTCGGCCACCTCTGTGGCCCGCCCGAAGCGCTCGATCGCTATGTTTTCCTCGACGAACTGCTGCATTTTCTCGGGCTGCTCCTTCACGCGCTGGTCCCAGCTTCCCCCTGGGAAGCGGATGGAGCCCGGGGCTACGCTGTTCACCCGGATCTCAGGGGCGAGCTCCTGGGCCATCACCTTGCTCACGCTGATGAGGGCCGACTTGGTGGTGTTGTAGAGGG
>CAZMDV010000419.1:0-2737 GCA_964564875.1 uncultured Salinivenus sp. | reverse complement strand
TGCTCTCCGAGTACGGGATCGTCCCGAGGAAGGACTGCGCGAACGACGCGTACCGGGGAAACTCCGCGATGCGGACCTCGGGGCTCTGGTACGGGCCAAAGTGCTCGGTGTAGTAGTCGAGCGAGGCCTTCACCGCCTCTCCCATGCGGCCCACGTTGTAGTCGTGGGACGGGTGATGGTGGATTTCAATGTCCACTGGGCGGCCACGGTTGAGCAAAGAGTCCGACGGGGTCCACGTGTCCCGCACCGTGTCGTATCGGGCCGAGAGGAACGAGAAGAAGCCGAGCGTGGGCGCGGTGGTGCGGAAGCGGACGTGCGTGCGGTCGTCGGTGGTCCAGGTTGAATCGCGCGTGCCCGGCGCCAGCGGCACCTGGTCCGCGTTCGTGCTCACAGTGGCCTCGTAGTCGAGCCAGTTGGCGTCGCGGGATACGTACGGCCGCATCCGCGCCGTCGTGTCCGATCGCGGCTGCATCCGGGGCTCCTCATCGAGCCCGCGTGCGCGGCGCCGGGACCGGTCGCTCAGTTCCGTGCCCGAATTGTAGCCGATGTGCGGCATCTGTTGGCTGTTCAGGAACGTGCCGTTGTACACGATGGAGGTTTGGCTGCCCCCGTCCGTAAAGCCCTCGTTGCGGATCCACGTGTCAAACGTCAGCGTAGTGGAGTCGCCGGGCACCAGCGGCCGGGCCAGCCGCACGAGACGCACCCCGTGGGTCTCGTCGTGCCGAACGGTTTCGGCATCGCGCCCGAACGACAGGCGGTCCACCTCCAGGTCGGCGGGCGTCTCCACGAACACTGTGTCGACGGCCGATTCGGTATCGTTGACAAGATCATACGTCCCCGCCATGCGCGCGTCCCGACGGTTTGGATAGAGGTCCACGTCCAGGTCCACCGCGTCGATGCGCGGCTGCGGTACGTCGGCCCAGCGCTCGTAGGTGGTCTCGTACTCTACCTGCAGGGCCGTCTGCTCGTCGCTCGTCCGAAAGGTGTTCCAGACCGTCGTGCTGACGTAGATGTACGCCCCAGCGCCAAGGGCCAGGACCCCGGCCGCGCCGAACGTGCTCCACACGGCTGGCGACCACCGCCGCCGCGCCTGTTGGAACCGCACGTCGAGCGTCGCCTCCTCGCCCCGAACCCATGCCAGCCGGGCCGCCACGGCCATCAAGACAGCCACTGCTGCCCAGAGCGCCTGGTACCAGGCGAAGCCGACCGGGAAATGCCCGTATCCGTTCATGTCGGAGTACGGCATCCCGGGATCCGCCCCGAACTGGAAGAGATTGTGCTCGAACCCGAGTTGACTGCTGAAGAGAAGTCCCAGAAAGAAGGCCACCATAATGAAGTGGCCGAGGTACTTGTGGTTGACGACGGCCTGAATCGTGATGGCCAGCACCGTGAGCAGGACGTAGTAGACGAGGTCCACGCCGTAGAGGCTCGTCAGATACAGCTCCAGGTCGATGTTCGTAAAGCCGTAGCTGAGCTGCGTCCCGATCCCCGTGACCAGAACGACGAGCATCAGCACCGCGCAGACGAGCGCGAGGGCCACGCCCTTGGCCGCCGCCGTCAGGCTCGTCGGGAGCGGCAGCGCGTCGTGCACCTGCTGTATCTTCACGTCGCGCTCGCGCCACACCAGCTGCCCGGCGTAGAACGTGATCAGGATCACCATGAAGAGGGTAAACTGCCCGCTGAGGGGCTCGAGCACCTGGTAGGTCACGGGATGAACCGGCGTACCGTATGTCTTTCCGGCCTGCGAGGCGGCCACCAGGAGAAAGATGATGCTGGCCCCAATGATGGCGTAGAAGTACACGTCGCGAACGACGTACGTGAAGGAGCGACGCACGACGGAACCAAACTGCCGCAGCCGCGCCCCCCACGTGTTCGAGAGGCCCACCGATGGAAGCTCGATGCTGTGAACGAGGGCGGTCGGGGCCACCTCGGCGAGCGACTGTGGCGCCGACTCCTGATCGTCGCCGCTTCGGGTCGTCCCCGACGCCCGGTACGTAAACTGAAAGGCCGCGTACAGGGCCGCGAGGGCCGCCAGGCCCACCCCGAACCAGAGCAGGCGGTTCACCAGCACCATGCCCTCCAGCGGCACGAGCTGGCTGTTCTGCTCGGCCACGGTCCAGTACCGGGTGAGCTGCTGGGTCGGGATGAGGCCGAAGGGGTCGACCACCGACGCGATGGTGCTGTTGCGGAGCGCGTCGCCGCCGATGAGGGCCGCGGCGATGTTGTAGCCCATAAACAGCAGCACCCCGCCGATGTAGTTCGGCAGCATGCGGCGCGTGAGCGCGGGCAGGGCGACGAAGAGGCCGCCGACCCAGAGTAGATTCGGCAGCACGTAGAGCAGATACGGCTTCAGGTAGGCCGACAGCATGAAGGGCCCGAACTGGCTGCCGTCCACCCAGGGCACCACCTCGCCGAGCATCAGCCCGCCCGTGAGCCCGGCGTACAGGTACAGGTGACAGAGGAAGGCCCCAAGGAACCGGCTGCCCAAATACTGGGCCTTCGTGATTGGCGTCGAGAAAATGAGCGGAGAAACGCCGCTTTTGTAGTCGCGGTACACGGCCTGGCCCATAAACGGCGCCGTGAGAATCAGGCCCAGCAGGCTCAGGAAGAGCGTCGTAACGTTGAGCGCGAAGGGGCTGTTGGCGTGGGTATTCGGCCCCATGCCGAAGATGGCCACATTGGCGCCGGTAAACGCCCCGCCCAGGGCGTTCATCAGCAAGAAGCTGACGCCGAAGAA
>CAZMDV010000418.1:0-2744 GCA_964564875.1 uncultured Salinivenus sp. | reverse complement strand
AGAGGATTCAGCGGGTCGGGAAGGGGATGCCCCGCGCTCGCGAGCGTCGCAGTCCCTTGTCAAACCGCCGTTCCGTCCTGGCCCGTCACGGCTTCGTCGGCGTCCCCCCAGACGAGACGCCACAGGTCGCGCAGAAATCCCAGCCCGTATCCCGTCAGTTGGGCGATGCTCGCGAGGAGGGCGAGCGCCGCCACCGATACGCTCTGCGTCCGGTACCCCGCGTCGGCGAAGAGCACCGCCCCTCCCACGATGAACGGAACGAGCAGCAGGGGCCGTCCCGACGCGGCCCCGATCAGGAGGGCAATCGCTCCCAGCACGGCGAGAGAGGGCAGGGTGTGAACCACCTTCAGCGAACCGGGGTGTCGTTGGGAGAGGAGGATGCGCGCCTGTCCGCGCCGAAAGGATTCTCCGAAGAAGTCAGAAAGGTCGGATCGCCGCTTGTGGTAGACGAACGCGTCCTCAAGAAGACGCGTGGTGAGGCCGGCCCGTTGAATCCGCAAGCTGAGGTCGATGTCTTCGCCGTATCGGAGCGAGGAGAACCCTCCCACTTGGTCGAAGGCTTCCGCGCCGATGCCCATGTTGAAGCTGCGCGGCTTGAACGTCTCCAGTTGGCGGCGTCCGCCCCGAATGCCTCCCGTGGTCAGGAACGACGTCATCGCGTAGTCGACGGCCTTCTGCATGGGCGTGAAAGAGGCGTGGACGCGCTCCGGGCCTCCGTAGGCGTCGACGTACTCGGCATTCAGGACCGCCCGAACGTTCTCGACGTACCGGGGCGGAATGAGGCAGTCCGAGTCGAAGAAGACGTAATAGTTGCCGTCCGCTCGTTCGGCGCCGTAGTTCCGCGTGGGTCCTGGGCCGCTGTTCTCTTTGTAGAGGTAACGCACGTCCAGCTCCTCCGCGCAGGCCTCCACGACCTCCTCGCAGCGGTCGTTCGAGCCGTCTTCGACCACCAGCACCTCAAACCCCGAGTCGGTCTGGCGCTCCAGGCTGTCGAGCAGTTCGCGCACTTCCACCGGCCGGTTGTAAACCGGGATGATGATGGAGAACCGGAGCGTACGGGGGGAGGATGTCTCCATTGCCGGACTGGAGCGTCAATCCAAAAGCAGCGAGAAGGGTCGTTGCGACCGACGGCCGTTTCTACCAGGCTCTCCCGTCGATCGCCGGCGACGTGGGGATCCGCACGAGACAGCGATGACGGCCCGGGGGCACTGGTCCTACGGCAGCGGTCGAAAGAGCGACGCATCCACGACGTACTTCCTTCTCCTGGCTGCTCCGAGCTCGATAGGCGCACTCTCGCGCCCCCCGTGCCTCCGTTACCGATTCACCGAACTCATGTCCGGATACCGGTCGCCAGCCGCCGCCCCCATCGGCGCAATCTCGTCAATGCGGTCGAGTTCGTCCTCCGACAGCGATACGTCGAGTGCGTCGATATTCTCGTCCAGGTGGTCCGGATCCGTCGTCCCCGGAATCGGCACAATCCCGTCTCCTTGATGCAGCACCCAGGCGAGTGCCAGCTGGGCGGGCGTCACGCTCTTCTCCGCGGCGAGGCGCTTCACCTCCGCCACGAGATCCAGGTTCTTCTGGAAGTTCTCGCCCTGGAAGCGCGGGTTGTGGCGGCGCCAGTCGTTTTCGGGCAGGTCCTCAGGCGACTGGAAACGCCCCGTGAGGAAGCCGCGCCCGAGCGGGCTGTATGGCACAAACCCGATGCCCAGGTCGCGGCACGTCGGCAGGATCCTCTCCTCCGGATCGCGGCTCCAGAGCGAGTACTCCGTCTGCAGCGCCGTGATGGGGTGCTCCTCGTTCGCGCGGCGGAGCGTCTCGGGCGCCGCCTCCGAGAGGCCGAGGTAGCGGACTTTCCCGGCCTCCACGAGCTGCCCCATCGCCCCCACTGTATGCTCGATGGGCACTTCCGGATCGACCCGGTGCAAATAGTAGAGGTCGACGTGGTCGACGCCGAGGCGCTGGAGGGACGCGTTGCAGGCCTTCTCCACGTAGCTCGGACGACCGTTGATGCCGTGGTACTCTCCCTCCTCGTTCCGCACAATGCCGAACTTGGTCGCGATGGTCACCTCGTGGCAATGCGGGTCCAGGACGCGGCCCAAGAGCTTCTCGTTCGTGAACGGCCCGTACATGTCGGCCGTGTCGAAGAAGGCAATCCCTCGATCGATGGCGCGCTGGAGGGTTTTGATGACCCGGTTCTCGTCGGGCGTGCCGTAGAAGTCGGACATGCCCATGCAGCCGAGGCCGAGGGCGGAGACGGTGAGGCCCTGATCGCCAAGGGTGCGCTGTTGCATATTTCGGAACGGGAGCGTGGGTGCGTGAGAGAATGAGGGCAGGACAGCGGTCGTGTCCGGAGTACAACACAGCCGATCCGGACGCAGGTTCAGTTGCGTGGTCGCCTGAGCCACTGCTTCCCGCAGGCGCTCCGCCCGTTCGCCGCGGCCAGCCCTTCAGTCAGGTCGACGGCCCTCGGGTCCCGCCCATCGGTGCGGAGTGGGGGTGGTCTGCCAGCACCGCCGTTTTCTGAGGGTCGCGTAGCCAATGGACACGGTGGCCGCTAACCACAGATCTTCGAACGAAAAGACCCCGGACGACGAAACATCACCCGAGGCCTGCGCGGAGAACCGTGGCCCAACGTCAATGCAGGAGGCCCACGACCGAAAGATCTTCTTCGGCCATGTTATACGGATCCCGGACCACAATGTCAGCATTCTTCTGAGAAACCCTCCTCCACGTTCTCGAAG
>CAZMDV010000417.1:0-2758 GCA_964564875.1 uncultured Salinivenus sp. | reverse complement strand
ACGGTGTCCTGCTCCTGGTCCGCCTCCACGGGCGGGGTGGGCGGCACGTTGATCTCGCGGAGGTCCTCGTCCGAGAGCGTATCCGGGTAGCGGCCCTCGCGCAGGTTCTGGCGGGCCGTGGCGGTGTCGGGGGAGTGGCGGATGATGGCGATGACGGCGTCGAGGTGGTCGAGGGCCAGCGTGAGCCCCTCCAGGATGTGCGCCCGGTCCTGGGCCTGCTCCAGGTCGTACTCCGTCCGCCGCACCACAATTTCGTGGCGGTGCTCCACGTAGTGCCGGATCGCGTCCTTGAGGTCTACCACCTTCGGCCGCCCGTCTACCAGCGCCACCATGTTGACGCCGAACGTGTCCTGCAGGCGCGAGTGCTTGTAGACCTGGTTCTTGACGATCTCGGCGTTGGCCCCCTGCTTCAGCTCGATGACGACGCGGAGGCCGTCCCGGTCGCTCTCGTCGCGCAGGTCGGCGATGCCCTCGATGCGCTCCTCCCGCACCCGGTCGGCAATCCGCTCCACCTCACGGCTCTTGTTAACCTGGTAGGGCAGCTCGGTCACCACGAGGGCGTCGCGGCCACTCCGCACCTCCTCCTCGTGCATCTTGGCGCGCATGACGACCCGGCCCCGGCCCGTGTGGTACGCCTCGTAGACCCCTGCGTAGCCGTAGATGATGCCCCCGGTGGGAAAGTCCGGGGCCGGGAGGGGGTCCATCAGGTCGTCGATCTCGATGTCCGGATCGTCGATGTAGGCGGCCACCGCGTCGATCGTTTCGCCCAGATTGTGGGGGGGAATCTTGGTGGCCATGCCCACGGCGATGCCGTCGGCCCCGTTCACCAGCATGTTGGGGAAGGCGGCGGGGAGCACCGTCGGCTCCTCCATCGTGCCGTCGAAGTTCTCCTGCATGTCGACGGTCTCCTTGCCGATGTCGGTCATCATCTGCTCGGCGATCCGCGTCATGCGGGCCTCCGTGTACCGCATGGCCGCCGCCGAGTCGCCGTCGACGGAACCGAAGTTGCCCTGCCCGTCGGCCAGGGGGTAGCGCATGGAGAAGTGCTGCGCCATGCGCACAAGCGTGTCGTACACCGACGAGTCTCCGTGCGGGTGGTACTTTCCGAGCACCTCGCCGACGATGCGGGCACTCTTCTTGTAGTTGGCCCCCTGGGTGAGGCCGAGTTCGTGCATGCCATAGAGGACACGGCGGTGTACGGGTTTTAGGCCGTCGCGCACGTCGGGGAGCGCCCGGCTCACGATGACCGACATCGAGTAGTCGATGTAGGAAGACTTCATCTCCTCCTCAATGTTGACGGGAATAACCCGGCTGTCGTCTGCTTCCATGTGTGGGGGAAACTGCTGGTGCGGAGGTCGTTGCGACGAGGGGCAAGAACCGATGGGGACGGCGCCGTGTAGGAACCACCCTCAACTTACATAAGGTACTGACTTTCACGGAGAAATGCCACCAAAATGTCCCCTGAAAACGACCTGCACCGGCTTTTGACAAGGACCGCTCGACGACCGGAGATGCGGGCTCGGTCTTTGGCGCCTGGCGCCATCACGGAAGTCGAACCGTGTCTCCGGTGGGGCGTTCGAGGAGACGCAGTAAAACGCTTACTGTCCAGGCCCACGCCACCTGCGCATGCGCTCCCTGTCGCTTCTCCTCGCATTTGCCGTCACCGTCCTCGCCATGACGCGCCCGTCGGGCGTTCCGTCGCCCAACTCGACCCGGGGACCCGACGGAGTTGACCTCCAGGGCCACCGGGGCGCCCGGGGCCTCGCGCCCGAAAATACGATCCCGGCGTTCCGGCGCGCGCTGGAGATCGGCGTGACGACCCTGGAGATGGACGTTGTGATCAGCGAGGACGGCAGTGTCGTCGTGTCGCACGAGCCGTGGATGGCGCACGAGATCTGCTCGCTTCCGTCCGGCGCGCCCGTGCCCGAAGAGGAAGAGCGCGAGCACAATCTCTACCGCATGACATACGCCGAGATCGAGCAGTACGACTGTGGCCGGCGGCCGCATCCCGACTTCCCCCGGCAGGACCCCCAGCCGGCCGCAAAGCCCCTCCTACGCGACGTGATTGCGACGGCGGAGACCTACGTCGCCAACCACGACCGTCCGCCCGTCTTCTACAACATTGAGATCAAGTCGCGGCCCGACGGGGACGGGACGTTCCATCCGCCGCCCGACGACTTCGCACGCCGGGTGCTCGGCGTGGTGCGCGAGATGGACGTGGCGACGCGGACCATGATCCAGTCGTTCGACAAGCGAGCCCTGCGGGCGGCACGACGACTGCAGGCCGAGCGGGACGACGAGGCGGCCGTGCGCCTCGCGCTCCTCGCGGTGGACGGCACGGCGAGCACCCTGCCCGACCAGCTAGACGCCCTCGGCTTTACACCCGCGGTCTACAGCCCGGCTCATCCCTCCGTCGACGCCGCGCTCCTGCGGGCGGCCCACGACCGCGGCCTCCGCGTGGTACCCTGGACGGTGAACGACCGAAACGAGATGCGGCGGCTGGTTCGCCTCGGAGTGGACGGGCTCATTACCGATTACCCCGACGTCGGACAGGAGGTGGTAAAGGCGATGGTGAACGCCTCGGACTGAGGCCTCGCTGGGACCTGAGCTCAGCGAAGGCCGTCCTGTGCGGCCGACGGCCGTCATCGGGAAAGACAGGTCGAATCAGCACGCTCGATATTGACTTCTAGAAAATTACCGCTCTAAGATCACGTCTCCACTATGCCCCAAAACGCAGTGAACCCCGACGACCCCGCCG